>NZ_JAUBVF010000013.1:0-140162 GCF_036705685.1 Microcoleus sp. AT3-A2 | reverse complement strand
CCCATCTTTTTTTGTCTGAGTATCTCACTCCACCCATAACATTAATACGACCTTTTCGTCGGTCTCCTCTTTTATTACTTCGAGTCCCCTTTTTACACCAGTTTTTCCTTCTGATTACTCTTAAACTAAATCCACTTTCGCTCCAAAACCATATCTGCAATAGGTTTGGAGATTTTTTTCTATTTTTAAATACTCATCTAATTTATCTTTAAATAAACCCATTTCTACGGCATCTTGCTTATCTTTTAAGCTGTATTTAGCCCAAAGGTAAACATACTTTTTTGATTTTAAGATTCTCCTTACTTGGGTACTACTCAGCTCAATTCCTGTCTTCTCTTTTAAATATATGGCAAGTCTAGCTGTTGTCCATCTCCCGAATTCATAGCCATATTTCTCAGGTTCTACTTCAATTGTCTCTAGAAGTAAATCAATGTATTCTTCTGTAGCTTTTCGGTAGTTACCCTTCATCCTATCATCTTTAAAACTATCTAATCGATCCGGATCACCATGAATACTCCAATAAGCTACTTTTCTGAGAGAACATCCAATTAGTTCAGCAGTTTGAGCTTGTGTATTTCCGTTATTTAGTAACAAAAAAATTAAGGCCCTTTGCCGAATGTCTGGATGATCATGCTCTTTTAATACTTGTTGAAGAGTTTCCTTTGTTTCGGAACTTAGAAAATTTTTAGCAGGCATTCACTTTTTCTGAATATCATTATGTTATATTATACCACTATGCGTTTTAAATGCACAACAGCTTATTGATTAACTAACCAGTCGAACAACTCCCAAAAAACACAGGGCTGTTTCATGATTAATAAAATCGCGATTTGACTCTTGTAGTGCCAAGAATGCTTACCCGCCGCAGACGATTTCACAGGCGTTTTAAACATGGGGAAACCACGGGGGATTGCCCCTAGCTAGAATGAAACCGCCCTACCCAAAAACGGCTCTAATTAATAATTCTGCTATAGCAATCCTCGCATCATTGGTGAATTTCTTACTCCCGATCGAGCGGGTTCGGGGAGGGTTGGGGTGGGGTAAAAAAAATACGACTTGCAGGGATTGATATATGTGTTGGATTAGCATAGCCATCACATAAAATAATGATTGTTTTGCTGTTGCTTAACCAGGCTAAAAAACAAAAATAATTTGAAAATTCAGAAGCTTTGTGAACACGGTTTTATATGATTTGCATCTTTAGTTTTTCCTACAATAAACCAGAACACCGTTTTTCTATGTTCATCAGCTTTTGTGAAATCTGTATTTTCTCAACAAAAATGATTTTTCAAACTTGTTTAATTATTAAATTGCCCTAAGCTGTCCCTGATTTCTCTCTTCCTCTTGTACCGCGAGAGCCTCCCAGGGTCAAATCGTTTTCCCCTCTGCCATAACAGGTAATTTATCTGCGGTTGAACTCAGTACCGTTAGGTCTTAGGGAAGACGACCGTAGAATTATACTATACAAAACCCTCGCTTTACCCGTAAAAAATGTTGCCAAAGTTCTTGAGCAAAGTCCAAATTTATACTTGTTGCCTAACAGTCTTGGTGTTGGGTGGCTGCCAGCAGCAGCTACAGGCAACCTTGCAGCAACAGCGCAGCAAACAAGGGATGGCAGTTTCAGCTCACCCTCTGGCGAGCGCTGCGGGGCTGGCCGTGCTGCAACAGGGAGGCAATGCAGTGGATGCGGCGGCGGCTACGGCTTTGGCGATTTCTGTGGTGGAGCCTTTTTCGGCGGGTATCGGCGGCGGGGGTTTTTTGCTCCTGCGGCGGGCCGAAACGGGGACTGTGCAAGCGCTGGATTTCCGGGAACGATCTCCGAAACGGGCGACGCGGGATATGTACCTCGATAAGCAAGGTAAGGTGCGCCCAAGGGCAAGTCGGGACGGGCATTTGGCGGCGGGTATTCCGGGTACTGTTGCTGGACTTTATACGGTGCACCGCGAGTATGGTAAGTTGCCTTGGGCTGCGGTGGTGGCGCCGGCGATCGCCCTGGCGGAAAATGGCTTTCCAGTAAGTTCGCGGTTTACCACGGCTACCGGGCGACGAGAGGATGTGTTCAAAAAAAACCGGGCGGCGCGGGAGGTTTTTACTCGTGGTGGCATTTTATACCAGCCGGGTGAGCTTTTGGTGCAGCGGGATTTGGCGCGGACTTTGCGGCAGATTGCACAAAATCCGCAGAGTTTTTATACCGGGGACATTGCGCGGGCGATCGCCGCCGATATGGCTAAAAACGGCGGCCTTATCACTCTGGAAGATTTGAAAAACTATACGCCGATTTGGCGAAATCCGGTTTGTGGCAACTTTCGCACTTACGAAATTTGCGCGATGTCCCCTCCTTCTTCCGGTGGCGTTCATTTGTTGCAAATCTTAAATATTCTGGGAGATTCGGATCTCAAGAGGCTGGGGAGACAAAGTCCAGATACGTTACATTTACTGGCGGAGAGCATGAGGATTGCTTATGCTGACAGGGCTGAGTATTTGGGCGACCCGGATTTTGTGAGTGTACCGGTCAAAGCTCTGACTAGCAGCAATTATGCCAAATTGAGACGATCGCAAATCCAAATGTCAAAAGCCACACCCTCCAGCGAGGTAAAGGCTGTTAACGCTGAAACTTTGAACCGTCTGCTGTGGGAGTCTCCCGAAACTACCCACCTGACGGTAGTTGACAAAGAGCGCAACGTAGTAAGCTTAACGTTTACAGTGAATGGCGGTTTTGGGGCCGGGGTGGTGGCTGCGGGTACGGGAATTTTGCTCAACAACGAGATGGACGATTTTGCCGCAGCGCCGGGAGTGCCGAATTTGTCGTCTGGTTTGGTGGGCGGGGAGGCAAATTCGATCGCCCCGGGCAAAACTCCTTTATCGAGCATGACGCCGGTCATCGTGACAGAAAATGGCAAATTTCGCCTCGCTGCGGGAGCTCCCGGAGGCAGCACGATTATTACCACGGTGCTGCAAATTGTACTGAACGTATTGGTTTACGACATGAATGTCGGCGATGCTGTATCTGCACCTCGCGTACACCACCAGTGGCAGCCCGATCGCCTGATGGTGGAACAGGGAGGTTTTGAGACTGCGACGCTTTCGGAGTTGCGGCGGCGGGGACACCAGATTGTCGAACGTGACGGCTGGGGCAATGCCAATGCGATCGTCTTGACTGCAGACGGTTGGTTGGAAGGGGCTGCCGATCGGCGCGGGGAAGGAGAAGCAAGGGGGTTTTAGTCATCAGTCAGTCGATTAGAGATTTTAGATTTTAGAGTTCGGCGAGCCGTCGATTCCCGTGAGCGTCGAAAAATTTTAGATTTACTCCAGAGATGAATCTGAGATGTTCAACTAGGGTCAAAAAACTTGATCTCTCTACGACCGAAATCGGGGGCTTGTATGGTTTTTTTGGGCGAGGTCATCTTTCATGAGTCATTAGCTATTAGTCATGAGTCATTAGCTATTAGTCATTAGTCATCTTTCATGAGTCATTAGTCATCTTTCATGAGTCATTAGTCATCTTTCATGAGTCATTAGTCATCTTTCATGAGTCATTAGTCATTTTGGCTCTCGCAAAAGATTTCAAAACCCGGTTTTTTTGTCTCCAGTGCGTAAGTCCTGAAATTATTAGTCTGTGGACGCGTATTTTTGCATCCGTATTTTTGCGCTGAGGTTTATAGGCTGACTAATTGCCAAGAAATACAAAAAAAATAACCACAAAAAGCGTAGATACACTTATGTGTAAAGTTATTGTAAAGGTACTAGACATTGATAGTTATATAATGTAAAAATTAAGTTGTGCATAGGATCAGGTTTGTATCTTCCAGGAAAAATTTATGATAATCACTCACAAAATTGCTGCTTTAACAGCTACATTAACTACTGCTCTGAGTTTGTTGGCAGCGCCAGCAATGGCATTTTCGGTAGGGGCAACTAATAACACGGAGACTTTAAAAAATAATTTATTGGGGACTAATACAGCCGGCTTGAGTAATTTCTCTGTTTCAATTACGGGTAATTCTGCTGCTTTTGGTACTTTCACTAATGACCCCTTCGGTTTGACATCAGGTGTTGTTCTGAGCACTGGTAAAGTCGCCGATATACCGGGTAAGAATCGGAAAGATAACTTCACGAAAAAGGACAGCGATTTAAGCACGGACTTGGGGTTTGAAGGTGAAGAGGGGGATCTGACTCAGCTAAACCTCAGCTTTTTTGCTGATAGGACGGTTGAAAAGTTATTCTTTCAATATGTATTTGGTTCTGAGGAGTTTCCTGAGTTCGGCGGTTCTAAATATAATGACGATTTTGAACTGCTGCTGAACGGCACTAATTTGGCAAAATTGAGCGACGGAAAAACAGTTACGATTAATAATCTTGTTCCAGATCCAAATAATCGCTCTAAAGATCACCCCGACTATATTGACAACCCAAGTTTCACAGGTATTGCTGCTAACATCATTAAGCTGGACGGTTTTACTAAAGTTTTAGGTTTTGAGGGTTTGCTCAAGAAAAATCAGACGAATGTTCTCAGTATCCGCATTAAAGATGTGGGCGATGGGAAGTTAGATTCTGCTGTATTTATTAAAGGCGGTTCTGTGGGGACGGTTCAACCTGAGCCGGTTCCCGAACCGATGACTATTGGGGGTTTGATGGCGGGAGGCGCTATGCTGGCTGCTGGACGAAAGTTGCGCAATCGCCGTGGCGGAAGTAATTAATAACGGAAGGAAGAAGGAAGAAGGAAGAGGGAAGAAGGAAGAAGGAAGAGGGAAAAGGGAAGAAGGAGAAAGAGGGAAGAAGGGAGAAGAAAGAAGGAAAAAACAGAACAGGAACCATTTTGGCGGTTGCTGTAATATGAATCTAGATTAGCCCTGTTGGAGACAGAAACGGGGTTTGATGAACGAAAAGACCTCGCTGCCGTTCTTGAACCGGGTAAAAAAACTAGGTTTGTGCGATCGCGATCGCGTAGTATCATATCAAGTAATTTAAGCATTATGGGTACGCAGCGAGGAATGCAAGTCCTCATACAATTCTGACGACTAATGCCCTCACTACGAACCAATTTTATTGCGGTTGTTCTAGCAGACAATATATAAGTTTTTATCCCAAATTCGCAAAGGGCAGATTTTTTTGTATTTGGAATTGCAGCAAATATTGCGGGTAAAACCCGCGTCTATACCCACTCACTAAAAAGTAAATAATTTAGCTATGAACAGTACCGTCGGGTAAGATTGTACCTGTTAATGTAGTCCGAGTAAGTTTGACCATAACTCGATCGCCGTAACCGATTTTCGCTCCTGTTAAGTCAGCACCGCTCAAGTCAGCACCGCTCAAATCGGCTCCGATTAAGTTGGTTTCTCTCAAGTTGGCATTGATCAAACAAGCTCCTAACAAATTGGCCCTGAACAAGTTTGCTTGGTGCAAATTCGCGCCTGTGAGATTGACGTTGTGTAGAAAAGCATCACTTAAGTCGGCTTCACTCAGGTTTGCATTGCTCAAGTTTCTTCCTGAAAAATCCTTTTCTTTTAAGGAAGCTCCTTTGAAGTTTGAACCGCTCAAATCGGGAGCTTGCGGCCCAGCTTGGCGGTAAGACTGAGAGGACTGAGATGGCGGTGGCTGCGATTGGTAGCGGGACGCCTCTGAATAGGGCCCTGCAGGGTTTCCCCCATAGTTTCCCGCATAATTTCCAGCATATTTTCCTGAAGAGGGTTCAGAAGAGTAGCGGGGTTCTTTTGGGGTGGCCGGTGGTGGCTGGGTGTTTTGGTGCTGGGTGTTTGGATACTGACTATTTCTGTACTGAGTGTTTTGGTACTGAGTGTTTTGGTACTGAGTATTGGGTTGCTGAGTGTTTTGGTACTGAGTGTTTTGGTACTGAGTATTGGGTTGCTGGGTGTTTTGTTGCTGGGTATTTTGTTGCTGGGTATTTTGTTGCTGAGTATTTCTGTACTGAGTATTTTGTTGCTGGGTATTTTGTTGCTGAGTATTTCTGTACTGGGTATTTTGTTGCTGGGTATTTTGTTGCTGAGTGTTTCTATACTGAGTATTTTGTTGCTGGGTGTTTTGTTGCTGAGTGTTTCTATACTGAGTATTTTGTTGCTGGGTGTTTTGTTGCTGAGTGTTTCTGTACTGAGCGTTTTGTTGCTGGGTGTTTTGGTACTGGCTGTGTTTGTGTTGGGTGTTTTGTTGCTGGGTGTTTTTGTGCTGAGTATGTTTGTGCTGAACGTTCTGATTCTGACCTCTTGGTTGAATCGATCGCAATTGTTCGCGAGCTTGATTAATTTCCTTAATCTTTTCTTCAGCTTTCTGTAGTAGTCGGGGATTGTCTTTGGGGATGCGATCGGGGTGCCAAATGAACGCTAAATCCTTGTAGGCTTGGCTAATTTCTTCTCTGGAAGCTCCCGGCAACAGTCCCAGCACTTTATAGTATTGGTCGAGGTCGTTCATTGTACCACCTTTCGCATTAAGAAATTAGGAATTAAAAATTAAGATCGGAGCAAAAGCCGTTCTCAAAGCTTGCTTGTCCGATCGTACATTAGATGAACAATAACTCAGCTAAGCCGCTGCTGGCAAAAATTCTCGAATTCGCTGCAAGTATGTTGCGGCATCCTCCAGCATCGGAAAGTGAGCCGTATTCGGAATTATAACAAATTCTACTTTTTTGCTGAGGGAGGCCGCTTGCTCTCCCATGACGGCGGGGATAATTTGGTCGAATTCTCCGGCCACAAGCAGCGTGGGAACACTCAGCCGCGCAAATTCTTGGGGCATTTCCTCGGCTGCTCTTTTGCTGACGGCCGTCACCATTGTACCTATAGCAGCTTGCTCGTCTGCCATTAAAAAATCCTTGAGAAACGCCAGACTGACCTCTGTAGGCAGGGAACGGCGCAAAAACCGGGCCATAAATAGCCGATCGGCAAAAGGGATCGATGCCAGCCAAGATGGTCTAAATTTTACCACATAGCCACCGAATTTGTGAAAAGTTGTAAAGGCTTTTTCATCGTATTCAAAAATCCCGCTGCAAGTGAGAATTGCTTTTTCTACTTTTTCAGGGTAAAGGTTGAGAAATAAAGTAGCAATTGAAGCACCTGTAGAGTGAGCATTGAGAAAGACGCGGCTTAAATTCAGAGATTCTAATAATTCCGCTAAGTCGTGGGCATAGGTTTCGAGTTCGTAGCTGGACTCAGGAGGCTCTTTCGGCAAGGGCGATCGGCCAAAACCTCTCATATCATAAAGCAAACAATCAAAATCATCAGCAATAGCCCGTGCCGTGCTTTCCCAGTAGCGCGCTGAGCCCGCCCAGCCGTGCAGAAATACCATCACGGGTTTGCCGCTAGGTTGGGCACTGTTATCTGCCGTTATCCACTCGTAATAATGTTCTACACCGCGAATTGAAATGAAAGACATGATATTGATTTGGGATTCTTAGATTTTAGATTTTAGATTTTAACTCATAATTGTTCACTGAATACCAAAATTCCCGACTTCTTAAAGAAGTCAGGAATCTCAAGACTACATCTATCAAAAAATCTGCGTTAATCTGCGTCAATCCGCCCACATCTGCGGTCAAAAATTACCAACATAGGAACCAATCATAAATCTTAAGCCGCAGAAGCAGCCAGCCAAAATAAACCATCTACTAAAAGCGTGCTTAACACCGCGCCGCTAAACGCGCGCCAGTGCAGTTTCGTGCCGCGCAAACTCAGCAAACCTACGGTTAGCAACACAGCGATTAAAACTAAAGCACAGCCTATGCCCCAAGGAGTTTCGATTTGACCGATCGCACTTTGAAAAATCGGCATAGCTAATTCCGGTTCCGCGTGCATAACTTGCCGCCAGTAGGGCATCAACCCTGTTAAGTAAAAATATAAATCGGTAATGGCAGTGCCAAATAGTGAACCCAAGTAAAAATAGCTGCCAACTTTTCCCCAAGATTTGCCCAAGCACCAAATAGCAAAAGGCAAGCCAATTGATTCTATAGGTAGATGTAAAATTGGTTCCCATCTAAACCAGCCCCAATAGATAGAACCTGCGAGCCAACATCCGGCAAATCCTAATAATAAATCTCCCCAAAGTTGTGTTTTTGGCCGGAAAATTAGAATTAAACTCAGAACGAACCAGGGGATAGTTGACAGCAAACTGATGGTTGGATATAAACGCACTAAGGGTGCTTGCACGAAGACTGGAATTGAGACTAAAAATGCTGAGGCGCTAAATATTAACCACTGTTTGAGGCTGTTTGTTGCGCCTGAAGAGACAGAATTGTCGAGGCGGGCGATGGTGGCAATAGGTGCGATCGCTGAGGATACTAAATTTAGATTAAACAACTGATTGGACTCCGTATTGTTTCAATAGGTGGACTAAAAATTTTGCTGCGGTTGTGGGTGCGACAGTCTCAATTCCGGCGGCGGTGTGGCTGACGTGCCAGCCTTTTGCCGTTTGGGGAGCTCGCCATAAATCCAAATGTTCGATCGGCGGATCTGCATAAAAGCTCTCTCCACCGCTGCCGATAATTGCCGAACTCCAGTGCGTAAATCGATCGTGGCTGATTCGGTGGATGGGAAAATTGCCCGCCAGGGGTACTCCCCAACCGTCTAAGGCAAAAAAAGCCCCGACTTTGCCGCCGAGTTGCTGCCACATCCAAGCCGCCCCGATCGCCCCGGCTACTCCTGCCGAAAAGCTGACAAATACTAGACTTTCTCCTGCTAACTCTTCCATGCACAAAAAATGCAATATGTCAATAGCTGAAAAAGGCGGATATTTATGAGCGGGAAAAATCTTGACACGATCGACTATTTGCTGGTTTTGGCGATCGGCAGCCAGTCCCCAAAGCCCCGAAAGTCCCGTCAGGAAACAGTCGGTTAGCTTTGGTTCGTGGACTCCGGGGCAAATTACCAGTCTCATAGTTCGTCAAGAAAGTTAATATACTTCGCAACATAACTTTATCATATAGCTACTATATCATATACTACCCCAGGGGATAGGGTGTTAAACTTATAATAGAGTCAAGTTTGAAGAGTATCCCCCTATGTTAAAAGCTGGGAACGCTCCAAACCGCATTAATCTGAGGCAAGGTCAGGGAGTCTTAAGAAAACATAAAACTTATCCCCCCCGACCCCATTCCCTGTCAAGCTTAGCAAAGCCTGATTCTAGTTTTAAGCAGTTCTGTATTTAGATTTAACTTTTTTGGCGGCGTCGAAGCCGACCCCACAAAAGCTTAAAGAAACAGGATTGTGAAAATTAGAGGCCTGCCAGCTTAGCTGCCCTACAAATTTCGGGTCAGGGTCAAAAAACCCACTTAGGACTGATGCTCATCAATCCGGTTTCTAGGATAAATAAGAGGTTTGACCGGGAAGTATGGGCGCAGAAACCGGGAATCAGCCCCGCGCACGTCAGTCGTGCGATCGCAAACAATGAAAAATCTCCCATTCACCCTTCATCCTGCCTGGATCTCTTAGAATAAATAAAATTGAGGAATACAAAGTGGTTGCTTCTCCAGAAAAAATCGAGTCTAAAACATCTGCAGCACCCGCAAGTAACGATCGGGTTGCTGTATTGCTGATGGGTTACGGCGAAGTCGAAAGCTACGACGATTTTGCCAACTACAACGAACAAGCTTTAAATTTGCTTACGGCAAAGTTTGCGCCAGTACCGCTTTGGATTTATCCGCCGCTGGCGAAGATTTTAGCAATCTTTGACTTGCACGAGTGGAGTCACCAACACGGTCAATTCGTTTCGCCGCACAATGCAATTTTTGAACAGCAGCGCGCTGGGATTGAAAAGAATTTACAGGAGAAATGGGGCGATAAAGTAAAAGTGTTCAAAGCTTTTAACTTTTGCGCGCCGTTTTTGCCGGAACAAGTAATCCCTCAAATTCAAGCAGAAGGATTTGACAAAATTCTGATTTATCCGCTGTTGGTAGTTGATTCTGTTTTCACCAGCGGCATTGCAGTCGAACAGGTGAATAAAGCTTTAGCACAAACCTTTGATGGTAAGGAACATTGGGTAAAAGGACAGCGCTACATTCCTTCTTTTTACGATGAACCTGCTTACATCCAGCTAATGGCGGATTTGGTTGAAGAGGAAATTAAGAACGATTTAGCTGTAGCGCATTTGCCTTCTCAGATTGGAATTGTGCTGATGAATCACGGTTGTCCGCACAAGGCGAAGGGCTTTACTTCGGGTATTGTGGAAAGTCAAGCTTTGTACGATCGCGTGCGCGAACGTTTGATGTATCGCTATCCTTTGATTTCGGTGGGTTGGCTGAATCACGACACACCGCTGATTGAATGGACGCAGCCGGATGCGACGTTGGCTGCGAAGAATTTGATCGATTTGGGTGCAACTGCGATCGTCTTTATGCCGATCGGGTTTGCGACAGAAAATCACGAAACTTTGTTAGATGTAGACCACATTATTGAGTCTTTGCAGAAACAGCGTCAAGGAATTACTTACCGCAAATTGCCTTGCGTTAACGACCATCCAGAGTTTCTGAAAATGGCGGCCGAGTGGGCAAATCCGCAGATTGAAGCGTTGTTGAGTGAGACTGCGGTTGCTGTTAATCCGAGTTTGGCGGCAGCGCACCGCGAACACGCGCATTCTCATGAAGGGCACGGTCATTCTCATGGCGGGCACGGTCATTCTCATGGTGATCACGGGCATTCTCATGGCGGGCACGGGCATTCTCACGAAGGACACGGGCATTCTCATGGCGGGCACGGGCACAGTCATTAATTAATTGAGTTAAAAAGTCGATCGCCCCTTGCTTTTTTTAGAGAAGGGGCGATTTCCTTTATTAATTTATGTTACTGTAAAACTTAACAATGGCAGCCACAATCTTGTTGGGGTTAGAGAAAAATGGGAAGCAGTCTTACTGACCTAGTAATAAATCGCTGGCAATCTCTACCGAGTAACTACTCAGAAGCCGATCTGGCAATGAACTTAATGCCCTTGATCTGGGATGCTATAGGTCTTAACTTCAATCAGATAACAACTGGAAATTTAGGTGCTGGAACAGGCTTAAAACCCGATTATTTAATATATAATGAATTAGACAAGCCACCTCGAATAGTTGTTGAAATTAAAAAGCGTACTAACTTATTTCATGCCGCTCCAGAGGACGGATTTTCCGATTTTTGCCAGCCGCAGCAGCTTTATAAACAGGCGGTAGGCTATCCCGGCAGTAATAAAAATAATGGAATTAAGCAGTACCTCGACAATACAAAAGTGCCGCTTGAGTATCTGGCTGCTTACGGATGGGTATTTAATGGTGACTTCTTTCAAATTTGGCGACGAGTTGACGGGCTGATTTTCCCTTTAACTCCTGTGATTAAAGTGACAGCAGCAAATTTTCCTAAGCTTTTGCGTCAATTAGAGTATTGTTTGACTCCTCAGCGGGCTTTGGTAACAGCCATTTGGAATCAGAAAGGAGGCGTAGGAAAGACAACTAACACCATCAATCTAGGTGCAGCACTCGCTACAGAAGGCAAGAAAGTTTTGCTGATTGACTTAGACCCGCAAACTGATTTAACCAGAGGGCTGAAAGCCAAGATTATAGTTAAGAACTACTTGAAGGAGTGCAGTGATAAAATTCAATTTAAAGAGGACAAAATCGCCAAGGATATTTTGAGCAGTGCCATCCAAGTCCGCAATTTCCCTACCACTGACAGCCAGCCTTTTTCCTTGTCAGTTCTGCCGGGAGAGGCGGACGACTTAAAAGGTTTTCGAGATCACCCTAACTTGCCAGACTCGCTCAAAAGGTTATGCATCAAGACAATTATTAAGCTGCTGAGTGACGAATACGACTACATATTCATTGATGCTTCCCCTACACCAGATGTCTTGTCAGCGGGGATGCTAGCTTCTTGCGATACTATTTTAATCCCTGTGGATTATGACAAAAAATCACTGCATCATGCAGCAGGAGTTGACAGGTTAATTCCTAAATTGAGAAATTTGAGTGTTCAGAATGGGAAATTGCCTATTGCTCCCTGGAACCTTGGTCTAGTGTTCAGCAATTGTCCGGCTGAAAAGGGCACCATTCTCCAGACTCACATCGACAATACAATCAAACAACTAAACTTTACTGGAAAGCCATACAAGACGGAGTTAAAAATTTATGCTCAGACTAAAGTTGCAGAATTTTCACAAGCACCAGTAATTTGCTGGCACAAATCCCCCATTACTAAACTATACAAAAGCCTTGCCCAAGAGGTATTTCTCGAACACAACTTTATCGATAATTAGCAGGTAATTATGGCAATTTTTCAAGAAGAAGAATTCTCAACTGACATTCCACTGGGACAAGTTTTACAATTACCATGTAAGTTTATTCAGGGTAAGTCAAATGTAGCTTTCAAACAAATCGAAGCCATAGCAGAGAAGTTGAGTAAAACTGAAAAAAACATTTTGCCTGTTGTAGTTAAGCTATTAGATCAAGACAACTACCAATCAGTTTTCAATACTCAGATATTAGATGGAGCCCGTTTAGCTAAAAAGGATTTCGTCTGGTGCATCATTGTTGATGAGCCAATGCTGGCACAGGTACAAATAGAAGCTGGGCTGGTTATTACTTCGCCAATAGCAGTAACTAATATCCTTGTCGCTTCCGAGCAAGAAATACAGGAAGCACTAGAGCGCGTCAAAACTCAACAGCCTAGTTTTGACAAGGTTAATTCCTTGAAAACTGCCAAGGCTATCATGGAATACAGGAAGACCAAGAAGCCTAAAAATCTCAACTTTTTGACTACTTTAAAATGTGGAATCGGGAAAGCAAAAATTTCCGTAATATCAGATTTTTTAACCGTTAATTAATACCAATTTTCCATGAAACAGAATGGCGATAGCGCTTTTCCTGAAATCACCTATGTGCGTGGCGCTAGTGGCGAACTCGTACCCGTTTTGCGCGGCACTCGCTTGCAGGTGCAAACAATAGTATTTGCAGCCCAGAAATGGGGTTTTTCGCCAAACCAAATTGCCACTGAGTATGATTTAAGTGAAGCTCAAGTGAACGATGTTTTCGCTTTTTATGCGGCCCACTCTCAGGAAATAGATGCCTCTATTGCCACTGAGCAAATTATCGAAGCTGTTAATGTGTAAACCGCTATTGCATCTGGATATCGATTATGACCATCAAAGAACAACTTCTCCAAACAATTGAAACACTGCCTGATGACTTGCTAGCACAAACGCTGCAATTCGTCCAAACCCTTCAACATCCCATTCACAAAACTCCAGGAATTTGTGGCGGTGCAGCGCGAATTCGCGATACCCGCATTCCCGTCTGGACGATTATCGCCTACCAACAACAGGGCGCAACTGAAGCCGAACTTCTCTATAATTATCCAGGACTCACCCTTCAAGATTTGCAAGCGGTTGCGAACTATTACGAACACAACCGAGAAGAAATCGAGCTGTGGCTTGCTGAAAATGAATAACTGCCAATGCTAAAGTTTTACTCAAAGGAAAACTTCGCTATGGCGATCGCCCCAACCAACTTATCAATCTCCGCCTCAGTTGTAAAATAGTGAACACAAGCCCGCACACAATCAGGATTAAGAATAGTCCTTACCATAATTCCCTGTTTTTCCAACAAATCGACCAGCTTTTTGTGCGGCATCCCGTTAGTTAATCGAAACGAAACCAAACCAGCTTCCGGCGCAGATTTCCGCAAACATTCCACATCGGGAAGTTCCGACAAACGCTCCCAGAGATACTTACTCAAACGGCAAATTTCTGGATACCTTTCCTCGATCGTACCCCATTCATGTTGCAGGGCGATCGCACTCCGCAAACCCGCATACAAAGGATAAGCCGAAGTCGCAATTTCATAGCGCTGCGATCCAGACTTCCACCCAAGCACCTTAGCATTAGCATCCGTCACAATTCCCCGCCAACCGATAAACACCGGATGCAAATCTGCCAAAGCTTCCGCACTCACATAAAGTCCGCCCAAACCTTCCGGGCCGCACCACCATTTGTGACCAGTAAAAGCATAAAAGTCAACCCCTGATTCAATCAAATTTAAAGGCAAAACCCCCACAGATTGAGCCGCATCAACTAATACTTTGACTTTTGTTTGATGACATACTTTCACAATCTCAGCCAGAGGCAAAACTTGGCCAGTATTCCACAAAATGTGACTGATAACCAACAAGCGAGTATTTGGCCGCAAACTATCAGCAATCACGGCCACCGGATCACCTTCATTCAAAGTAGCCACCAACGGACAAATCGAAACCTCAATCTTGAAACGGCGCTGAAGTTCCATTACACTAGCTACAATGCCGGGGTGTTCGCAGTCAGAAATCAGCAAATGGTCGCCTGCTTTCCAGTCAATGCCCCACAGCGCAATATTGCAGCCGACGGTGACATCTTCAGTTAGGGCAATGGTTTCAGGAGGTACGGTCAACTCAGATGCGATCGCACGTCGCGTCAGCATCGCCTCCTGAATCACCCAAGCCCCCACCTCCCCCGAAAACGGCCCCCCAAGCTGCACCCGTTTGTAAGCCTCATAAATCGCCTCTAAAGCAGGCTCAGGCAGCGGCCCTTGTCCGCCGTAGTTAAAATAAGCTTTATTGGCCAAAGCTGGGAATTGTTGCCGGTGATTGTCCTTTGTCATTTTTTTGGGGAATTATTGATAGCGTTAATATTGAATAACTAATGCTGTGAATTTTATACCTTTTGCCTGATACTCTATGCCTTGCGAATACTAAATGTTAATAACTGACAAACTGCTACTTTCCTATCAGCGATGCCATCTCCGAGCTTTTTTAGACACTTGTGGAGACTGGAAACAACTAGACCCCCCCAGCGACTTTTTGCTGAAACTGATGCGAGACAGCGCCACATACCAGCAGCAAGCTTTGGAACACGAGACTTACCAACAACCATATTATCCTAGAGGGGATTGGGAAGCTGGCGCGGCCGCTACATTGAGTTTAATGCAGCAAGGGGTCGATCGCATTTACCGAGGAGTTCTGATCCAGGGCGAATTCGGCCAAACCAACGGCGCAACAACTTCTCTGGTAGGAATTGACAGTCAATATTTCCCAGAATTTGGCGAAATCCCCGAAACTCCCGTTCATCTTTCCTCCTCCAATCTTCCCTCTTCAAACATTACCCTAATCAGCCACCCCCACTTATTAATCAAACAGCCTGGAAAATCAAAATTTGGCAATTGGAGTTATATTACTGCGGATATTTGGCTTAGTAAGCGACCAAAACAAGAGTATCAAATTATCGCAGCTTTTCACGCCCAAGTTTTAGCTTCCGTACAGGAAACAATGCCCGATACTGCGTGGCTGATGCTGCGAAAAAAAGGGCTGTACTCGGTGAATCTCGGCCAGCGAACTCCTCAGATGTTCGAGATTTTAGATGATTGCATTCAGATGATAGAAAATCGGGATAAACCAGAGGTGTTCATTTCCCGGCAAAAGTGCAATCTTTGCGGTTGGTATACTATCTGTCACGCCGACGCCGAATCTATTAAACATCTTTCGTTATTGCCGGGAGTTACTGCCAGCCGCTATGCTAGACTAAAAACTCTCGAAATTACTGATGTAGAAGCTCTCGCTAATGCTAGTTCCGCACTGCTTGCTGAGTATCCCGAATTCCCCGACAGAGTTGCTTTTGATGTGGTGCAGCAAGCTAGATCTCACTTGCTAAATCAACCGCTGTTGCGGGAAGAAGGAAGAAGGAAGAAGGAAGAAGGAAGTTCGGCAACGGATTCTGTAACGGATGTAGCGGATGTAACGGATGTCAGTCCGATGTCCGTCGGAAGAGGGAAGAAGGAAGAAGGAAGGCACGACTCGGATTTTGACGCGGATACAGGGATTGACGATCGAGAAGAACGTAGAAGTGAGAATTCAGAAGAACTTAACTCATCTGAAATAGTACCAGATATTGTAGACAATATCTTGAATGACATCGCAGTTGAGGAAGTAAAAATTAGAGAAAATAAACCTGCGACATCTTCTATACCTGCGCCAATTCTCCGCAAGAAACCAATTCCCTATTCCCAATCTGTCTTTTTGCCGATCGCCCCAATCGAACTCTACTTTGATATTGAAGCAGAACCCGAGTTAAACTTGGATTACCTCCACGGAGTCTTAGTTGTTGACAGGTACAACAATACGGAAAAATTCCACGGTTTTTTAGCAGAATCAGCAGCAGAGGAAGGTGCAATTTGGGAGCAATTTTTAGAATTAATGTGGGCTTATCCCATTGCTCCGATTTTCCATTTTTGCGACTACGAAGTCAAGACTTTTAAGCGACTGGCTAAACTTTACAATACTCCAGCTTATTTGTGGAAACCCGTGCTGAAACGGTTTGTAGATATTCACAAACAAGTGACGCAAAAGGCGATTATGCCGGTGGAAAGTTACGCACTCAAACCAATTGCCCGCTGGCTGGGTTTTGACTGGCGAGATGCTAAGGCTAATGGTGCTCAGTGCGTCTGCTGGTACGACGATTGGCTCAAAACTGGCGATCGATCGCTCTTGGAGGCGATCGTCCGCTACAATGAGGACGACTGTCGTGCTACTTATGTAGTTAAAGATTGGTTGACCAATTTTTTGCTAAATCATGAGCCGTGATTTTCAGATTTAACGAACAGCGAAGACGCGAATGGCGTGAAGGAAGAAAGGAAACAATAAGATAGGTAATCATGTATTGATTGGTAAAATGCGAAAGCTAGCAAAAGCAACTATATTTATTGTCTGTTTTTTGATGGCAGCAACTGTTGCTATTTGGGTAAACCAGTCAGCCAAATCTTTCGCCGTTACCAAAATAGATTTTATCGGCAGAGCAATATTTCCTACAGGTTCTCCTTTTCAGGGTACGGAAATTGGCGGACTTTCGGGCATTACTTATGATGCCGACAAACAAGTTTATTATGCCATTTCTGATGACCGCAGCAGCAAGGCTCCGGCGCGCTTCTATACTCTCAAAATCAACTTGCAATCTGGTAAACTGGAAAAAGAAAAAATTACTTTTACTGGTGTCACTACTTTATTAGATGAAAACGGCAAAGGTTTTCCTGAATTAAGTTTAGATCCGGAAGGGATAGTTTTTACTGGCAATAGCGTGTTTGTTTCTTCTGAGGGAGATGTTGATCGCAACATCAATCCTTTCATCAAAGAGTTCTCTCTCGATGGTAAACTCCTGAAAACGCTGGCAATTCCTGAACTATTTTTGCCCGACGACAAAGGTAGTAAAGGCATCCGCAACAACCTATCATTTGAAAGTTTGACTTTAACGCCCGATCGCAAATATCTATTCACGGCTACCGAAAACGCTATAGTTCAAGATGGCGCTGTACCTTCCCTGGAAACCGGGAGCCCGTGCCGGATTTTGCGCTACGATGCGGTGAGCGCCAATCCAGAAGCCTCGTTTCTCTACATCACCGAACCGCTACCCGCTGGTGCAAATCCTGTGGGAAAATTAACTAGCAACGGTTTAGTGGATTTGGTGGCGATCGACTATAACCGTTTGCTGAGTTTAGAGCGTGCTTTCTCCCTGGAAACCGGAGTTACTGTTAAACTATTTGAGATTTCCTTGGAAAAGAGCGATCGTATTGAAGCACTCGAAAGCCTCCAAAGCCGTCTCAGCGAGGTTTCTCCCGCTCAAAAACGCCTGCTGCTGGATTTGGAAACCCTGAAAATTCCCCTAGATAACATTGAGGGCTTGACATTAGGCCCGGTGTTAGGCGATGGTAGCAGAGATCTGATTTTGGTGAGCGACAACAACTTCAGTCCCCTGCAAGAGACTCAATTTTTGGGCTTCCAAATAAAAGTTCAAAAAACCTCTTGACAAAAGGTGAAGTTATAGGCATAATAGAAATTGTGCCTGAAAAAACGGCAAAACGAGGGACAGTAGTTCAATTGGTTAGAGCACCGCCCTGTCACGGCGGAAGTTGCGGGTTCGAGCCCCGTCTGTCCCGTTCTCTCGTAAATAGAAAGTTTAAACCTTTCATAAATCTCTTTCTAAATTGAGTTCGTTTGTAGTCAGGACTTTATTGCTTCTGCGGATAAAAAAGGACTAAAGTCCTGACTGCGAATCTTATGATATTTACATAGCTAGACATGATTAAGGAGCGGGAAAACATGACCGTTACGAACATTAAGCCCTCACCGGAAGAAACTACACAACGGGTAGTATTATCTAATATCAGTTGGCAGACTTACGAAAGCTTATTAGCAGAAGCAGGAGACAAGAGATCCTCGCGATTTTCATATTCTCAAGGAGTCTTAGAAATTCTCATGCCATCCGACTTGCATGAAACTATTAACTGTTTGCTCAAACGGATTGTTACAGCTTTAACTGAGGAGTTGGACTTGAAGATTAAGGGATTTGGTTCGACGACTCTCAACCGTGAAGATTTAGAACAAGGTGCAGAACCAGATTCATGTTTTTATATCCAAAATGTCGATCGCATTCTAGGAAGAAGGCTTGACATCTCAACCGATCCTCCCCCAGACTTGGTAATTGAAGTTGATATTACCAGTCCTTCTTCTAATCGATTTGTAGTTTACACACAGCTAGAAATCCCTGAAGTTTGGCGGTATCGGGCACAAACTGTACAAATTTATCAGTTGCAAAATCGGGAATATATTACTTGCGATCGCAGTCCGACATTTCCCATCCTTTCTGTAGCAGTGCTCAATCAATTCTTGCAGATGGCAGAAACTCAAGATGACAATGCCATAATTCGGTCTTTGCGTCAATGGGCGAACGAGCAGTTGCGATCGCCCGAAAATGAGCAATAATATTTAACTTAATTTAACTAATTCCTTTCTCCCACCGACGATCGACTCCCAGCAGCGCTCAAAGGTGCGAGGAAAGAAAGGGTCGGGCGATCTGATATGTCAAAACCAGGAAGATGGGGACGAGAATCGGAATAGCCACTAACAATCCCCATTTGCCAAAGCTAATTTTTTGACCGTCCGATTTGAAGAGGACAATCACAGCGACAATTCCCATCATTACCCAGAGGCCGCCGAAGCCAATGAAAACTGTATAGCCTGCATCTTGCATTTTCTTTCCCGCTTTTGATAGTAGTCTATCTTTAATGTTAGTTGCAGTCTGTTTCTGCTGACATCTTCTGATAGGTCGATCGAATTTCCCAAATATTACTCATTTCGAGTTGGGTTGGCAGCGGCCCTGACTTTCGCACTCGATCCGCTGAGTTCGATCGCTCATAATTGTTGCTAAATCCGGCCTTCCCGTCAACATCAGCCGCCTGTCTGCCCAAATTCCGTACAGCCAATTGGCGATCGCCCCGATCACTGGTAACTTAGTCACAGCATAAACCCATCCCATACCTAAAATCTCGTAGGTGCGGCGAAAAACCTCTACATTTTTCACCGTCGTACCGTCGGGTAATATCGCGTGAATCCGACCCATCGCCGTTTCGTAGTCGATTCCGCCGTGGGCTTCCGGGTTGTAGCTATCATCCGCGATATCCACAAACGACACTAAACCTCGCCCCGCGTCGCGTTTTTTCAAGAAATTAACCTCCCGTACGCACAGAGGACATTCACCGTCGTACAGTAACTCAATCTGCCAAGCAGGCGCAACAGACTCGGGTGAGGGCGCAACAGATTCGGAAAACTCAGTTTTAGCAGCAGACATAGGGAAATATATTTTAATGTCATCGATCGCACACAAACATTTTACAAGCATCCATAGTTATCAGGTGCGGCTTCGGTACTCCTAAAGCAGTTATTTGTGGTGTGAAAAATAGTCCCAAAGGTCAATCCAGTCTTGGCCACCCGCAAGCTATTATCATCAAGATGCCCTTTCTTGCCTTGCCGGAGACTTTCGCCCGATCGCTCGTTAGCTCCGCGATCCGAAGGAAAGCCCTCGAAGACGATCGCCTATGATCAAACAATTCGAGGCAAAGCACCTGCCAAGCACAACTGTTAATTCGGCAACAAAATATAATAAAATTTAAAGTCTTAAACATCAGCTCTTCCCCCAACCAGCAAATCGCCCAATCTAAAAGCAAAAATCTACATGAATGTCAGAGTCCGTCTAGCCCCCAGTCCCACCGGAAACCTACACATCGGTACCGCCAGAACCGCCGTATTCAACTGGCTGTTTGCCCGCAACCAAGGCGGCCAATTCATCCTGCGGGTAGAAGACACAGACGTAGAACGTTCTAAAAGCGAATACACCGATAACATCCTCGAAGGCCTCACCTGGCTGGGTATGAACTGGGACGAAGGCCCGAGTTTTCAGTCCCAACGTCTGGAAATATACCGCCAAGCAGTCCAAACCCTTCTCGACAATGGACTCGCCTACCGCTGCTACACCACGTCGGAAGAACTCGACCAAATGCGGGAAGAACAAAAAGCCAACAAACAAGCCCCCCGCTACGACAACCGGCACCGCAACTTGACAAGCAAAGAGCGCGCAGCTTTTGAAGGCGAAGGGCGACAAGCTGTGATTCGGTTTATCATCGACGACGATCGCACGATTTCTTGGAACGACATGGTACGCGACACCGTAACCTGGAAAGGTAGCGACCTCGGCGGCGATATGGTGATTGCCCGGGCATCCAGCGGCGGCGTCATCGGCCAACCACTCTACAACCTCGCCGTAGTTGTCGATGACATAGACATGGGCATCACCCACGTCATCCGCGGCGAAGATCACATCGGCAATACTCCGAAACAAATATTGCTCTACGAAGCTTTGGGCGCGACAATCCCAGAATTTGCCCACACGCCACTGATTTTAAACTCCCAAGGACAAAAGCTTTCTAAACGCGACGGCGTAACCTCGATTTCTGACTTCAAAGATATGGGCTACCTGCCCGAAGCTTTAGTTAATTACATGACTTTGCTCGGTTGGACTCCGCCGGATTCAACGCAGGAAATATTTACACTGTCGGAAGCAGCAGAATTATTTACATTTTATCGAGTCAACAAAGCCGGTGCAAAATTTGATTGGGATAAACTCAATTGGCTGAACAGTCAATATCTGCACAAAATGCCAGTGCCGCAATTGACAGATTTGCTGATACCTTATTGGTGGCAGAAAGGCGGTTATGAGTTTGACTTGGAGGCAGACCGCCCCTGGCTCGAACAAATAGCTGCTTTAATCGGCCCGAGTCTCGTTCGCTTAACCGATGCTGTGGATATGTGTAAGGTTTTCTTCTCCACCACCGTGGAATACGAAGAAGAAGCACTCGCACAATTGCAGCAAACAGGGGCTGCACAGGCTTTACAAGCAGTTGTAGAAGCGATGGAAAGTCATTCGTCCCTGACATCAGCGGAAGCTCAGAAAATCACTAAAAAGCTCAGTAAAGAGAAAAATCTTAACAAAGGGCTAATTATGCGATCGCTCAGAGCCGCTCTGACAGGTGCAATGCACGGCCCCGACCTGATAGAATCTTGGGTAATCCTTCACCAGCGAGGAACGGCTAAAACCCGTTTGCTTGATGCCATTAGCAACTTGAATTTGCCTGGTGTTGGTGTCGCGGACGAAACTCCTACCCCAGAACAACCACACGCAGAAACAGTCGCCGAAAGTTCTGCTACAGAACAGTCAGCAGTGGAGGTTTCAAAAGTCGAAACACCGACTATTGAAACAGTCGAAACCCCGGTTGTTGAACCATCAGCAGCAG
This sequence comes from Microcoleus sp. AT3-A2, assembly GCF_036705685.1. Lineage (NCBI taxonomy): Bacteria > Bacillati > Cyanobacteriota > Cyanophyceae > Oscillatoriales > Microcoleaceae > Microcoleus > Microcoleus sp. AT3-A2. The sequence goes on along the minus strand of NZ_JAUBVF010000013.1, from coordinate 118,558 downwards.
AGGTTTCAGAAGTGGAAAAACTTGCGATCGAAACAGTCGAAACGCCGACTGTCGAACAAGCAGTGGAAGTTACAGCAGTCGAAATACCGACTACAGAAACAGGCGAAGTGTCGGCTCTTGAACCAACCGACGGGGAGGTTGCAGCAGTCGAAATACCGGCTCTTGAAACAGTCGCAGCAGCAGTTGAAATACCTGCCGCCAACCAGCAAAAAACTATTGCGAGTGGAGAAATGACTTCATCAAACGAACCAGAAACAACCGTTATCATCACCGAAATTCCTGCCGGAAATGAAGCAGACAGTTCCAGCAATACCACAAAAGTCATAATTACCGACGAACCGCCAAGTCAGACCCAGCAGATCAAAGAACAAATTATCGCAATTTTGTCTGAGTTTCCCGCTTACATCGGCAGCTTTTACGAACAGTACAAAAGTCCCCTGACTGTTGTCGGTGTAATTTTAGCCTCGATTGTCTCTTTGAAAGTGCTTTTGGGCGTAATAGACGAACTCAACGACATCCCCCTGCTAGCACCCACATTCGAGCTAATTGGTATTGGATACGCCGGGTGGTTTATCTACCGCTATTTGCTGCGATCGTCCAACCGGCAACAATTAGCTCAAGAAATTCAAGCATTGAAAGAACAAGTTTTCGGCAAAAAGTCCTAAACTTTTGCTGGTAATTTGTTGAATTTGTTCCCGACACTGATAACTTTAAATAAGTTGTTGGTGTCGGTTTTTTTTGTAGGAATGGGCGATTGAAATCGCTGAGTTTACGGGAAAACAAACGAAGTCTGCCTACGCGACCTAATGGTTAATGGCTAATTCTTTGGCCGAGTGCGCCACCAGACGATCGCAGCAGATCCAAGGGCGATCGCACAACTAAAAACAAAGGAAAATACAAACGGATACCACAGGATTAAGGGTGCGGGGACGTGGTTTTGTCGCAGCGTCTCGAAGAGTTTGTCTGTGCCGCTTGATGCTGCAATTCCTCCGGCTGCTAAACCGACACCGATCGCCTGTATTGTGCTTTATAGGCGATCGTCTCGGTTTTTCTCTGCTAATTCGCTCTTGCGGAGTTCTATTTGATTGGCGCGATCGCTCCGGGCTTGTTCTATTTCTACTCTCCCTCGGATGAGGCGATCGCTTGTTCGATTAAGCCTGTGCCGTGTCGGAAATATCCTAAGTCGCCTGCTATTTGCGATCGCATATATGGAGCAGTTTTTCTACTGAAGTGATTTAATATAGATAGTTCTTCCTCATCGCTTTCAACTTTAGCATAGATTTGATATAAGTTCTTAACATAATTGTTAAGATTTATCGCAATTGTATTGCTGTAATCTTCTAATTTTGTCAGCCCTTGAGTGTAAGTCAATGCTGTTTTCAGTAGCTTTTTCAACTCGTCCTTAAATTCCTGTAAATTGTCGGTAGTCAAAGTGCTGTCTAGTTCATCTATTCGCTGCTGCAACCAATTAACATTATCCTCCACTTGTCGGTAAAAATCAAACAGTATGCGGTGAATTTGCCTGCTGTTGTGAAAGGCTTTAATAATTTTAGTGCGGTAGTGGCGTTGCATAATGGAGCTATGAAATCAGGGGAGAAACGATGCAGTGTTCAGAATGTGGCTCGACTAATATCAGTAAAAATGAGAAACAGAAAGGTAAACACTCATCACCTCTGCAAGGAGTGCAGACGGCATTTCTTTGATACCTATTCTCCGCCTGCAGGATACTCGGATGAGTTTAAGCGTGAGTGCCTCAGAATGTACGTCAATGGCTTAGGGTTTCGAGGGATTGAACGGGTCAAAGGGGTTCATCATACGACCGTGATTATTTGGGTCAAGCAAGTGGGTGAATTACTTCCTGATGCCTATGCTCTTGAAGTCGGTGAACTCTATGAACTGGAAACTTTTGTGAAGTCAAAAAAAACAAAATCTGGCTGTGGACGGCGTTTGACCACTTTAAGCCAGGGATCTTAGGCTGAGTTTTAGGCGATCGTGCGTGCTGAGATCTTCAAGCCTTTGTGGACAGTTGTGGCAACCTGGCAGTGCTACTTCTATGTCACCGATGGGTGGTCTGTTTATCCGGGTTTTATCCCTGAAGGCGACCAGATTGTGAGTAAAACTTACATGACCCGAGTGCAAGGGGGAAAACACTCGCTTACGCCATTATCTGGCTCGATTACATCGGAAGACATTGTGTTATTCCAAATCAGTAGAAATGTTGGCGCATTCAATTCGATTGTTACTTCACTACCTCAAGTTCCCAGAGGTGCCCATTCCTCAGCCCATCATAAACTGATTCAGCAACGCGGTAATAAATCTGAAACCCGTTACCTGTAAACAGTCAAAGTAAATCGGGATGACAGGATTTGAACCTGCGACCCCCTCGTCCCGAACGAGGTGCGCTACCAAGCTGCGCTACATCCCGAAATTAGTCACTATATTTTTACCCTATCATACTCAAGTCAAAATTGAGCAAGCTCGTATATAATTATTTTATAATTATTTGTAAAATACTACTCAGGCGGAGACAGACGTGACAGTTAAGCCCCAGTGGTTGCGAGTTAAAGCCCCCCAGTGGGAGCGCGTCGGCAACGTCAAAGAAATTTTGCGGGATTTATCCCTAAATACGGTTTGCGAGGAGGCGTCGTGTCCGAACATCGGCGAATGCTTCAACGCAGGTACTGCGACATTTTTGATTATGGGCCCGGCTTGTACCCGCGCCTGTCCTTACTGCGACATCGATTTTGAGAAAAAGCCCCAACCTTTAGATCCCACAGAACCCCAAAGATTGGCGCAAGCGGTGCAGCGGCTCAAACTCAACCACGTCGTGATTACCTCTGTCAACCGGGACGATTTGCCGGATGGGGGGGCGTCTCAATTTGTCGAGTGCATTCAAGCAGTGCGATCGACGATGCCCGATACAACTATAGAAGTTTTGATTCCCGACTTGTGCGGCAACTGGCAAGCTTTAGAAATCATTCTCGCAGCCCGGCCAGAGGTACTCAACCACAATACCGAAACCGTAAAGCGACTTTACCGGAAGGTGCGGCCGCAAGGAAAGTACGATCGCACCTTGGAACTATTGCAGCGAAGCCGCGAACTCGCACCTGGGGTTTACACCAAATCCGGCATCATGGTGGGACTGGGAGAAACAGACGCCGAAATTCGCGAGGCAATGCAAGACTTGCGGGCTGTCGGCTGCGATATTTTAACAGTTGGACAGTACCTGCAACCGACTCAAAAGCACTTGAACGTAGAAAACTTTGTGCCTCCAGAACAGTTTGATGCTTGGAGAAAGTTTGGCGAATCTTTGGGATTCTTGCAGGTTGTCGCTTCTCCCTTAACTCGCAGTTCCTATCACGCCGAACAGGTAAGAGAACTGATGAAACTTTACCCACGCTAGCAATTTTAATTTGAGTTGACTCGCGCCCGTTAGCGAAGCCCTCGAAGAGGATCGCACCATTCTCACTAAAACCCGATCAACCGGGTAACAGCGAGGAAAAACTTGCGCTTGATATGCAGACCCAGGGCAAAAAACCCGGTTTCAGATGCTGGTGTTCGGGGCGTGATGTTAAGCGGGAAGCAGTAGCCAACAGCCATTGGTGACAAGTTAAGACTTAATTGCATTTGTCAATCAGTAATACTACTCAAAAAAACTGCTTTTTTAGGAGTGGAAAATTTACGATTTGAGAGGGAGTAGGTATAAACATCATGGGAGGCATGATTCCTTGATCGCCCACATCTCAGTTTTATGCCCAAAATCCGAGTAAATGTTGAGCCTAGTTGCTGATTGGCAAATGCTTTCTTAGCTTAACTTGTTACCAATGGCCAACAGCAAAAAAAATATCAGCCGATCGCCGCCTCAAAGTCGCGACTTAGGCAAAAGAGATCCCGAAACCGGGTTTCTTGCTCAAACTTCTAGGTTTTAATCCAGAAATTTGAGGAAGAAACCCGGTTTTTGCGTCAGTCAATAACTCGGTACTGCGGACTATAGCAACTCTGAAGCTCATATGCTGTAATGGATTAAACTTCTGCGCTCGCAACAGCGTATTTAATCAAGAGCGCCGAGTTATATAAAGTTTTATTAAAAAAATGGCTAATTTTCCGAAGTGATCGGGAACCAGGTTATCGGTGATGAAGATTAACTTAACTTCTGACTAACGTCACTTGTTTCTAGCTAGTCACTATCTATACTAGCTACATAAACAAAGAAGTACAACACACTTTTCGGGCCTTCAACCTGTTACATCAGAAAGTTCTTAGCGTTTTCCAGAATCTTGGTAAAACAAGTGGGGCAGCAAAAGTTCGATCGAACAACAGCAGAAAAGTCAGAAAAGTTACTAAAGAAACACAAAGCGGTGATGCTTCGTCTTAACCAAATGGGCATCTTAATTATAAATAACCGCTAAGCGTAGCATCTTTTCACCCGGAGCAACTGAGAAAATCACTATGCCAGCCACCTCTTTTTACGCTGAAGCTGAATTCGACGAACAACTGCGAGTCAATCCCTTGCAAGGTGATGTGTTGGATGAAGATGCTGAAGAAGCTGGAGACGAACTGCTCGACCAAGACCCAGCAGAGACCGAAGATGCAGACCCAGCAGCCAAATTGCAAAAAAATGCCAGCCGTCGCACTACAGATTTAGTGCGCCTGTACCTCCAAGAAATAGGTCGGGTTCGTCTCTTGGGTAGAGACGAAGAAGTCTCGGAAGCTCAAAAAGTTCAGCGCTATATCAAATTGCTGGAATTACGCAACACCGTCGCCTCCCAGGAAGAAGGGCTAATTGGGCGCTTCGTGCATTTAATTGAGGTGCGCGATCGGTTAGCAGCACAGTTGGGACATAAACCTTCCCTGGAACGCTGGGCATTAACCGCCGGTGTCAGTGACGTGCCAGAACTCAAGCGAATTATGTCTGAAGGCAAGCGCCAGTGGGCCGAGTTAGCCGAGATGACGGTCGAGACGATCGAAAGAATTCAAGCTGAAGGCATCGAAGCGAAAGACCACATGATTAAGGCGAACCTGCGCCTGGTGGTTTCGGTGGCGAAAAAATATCAAAATCGCGGTTTAGAATTGCTCGACTTAATACAAGAAGGTACTCTCGGACTGGAGCGAGCTGTAGAAAAGTTTGACCCGACGCGGGGCTATAGGTTTAGCACCTATGCCTACTGGTGGATTCGGCAGGGAATTACGCGGGCTATCGCCACTCAAAGCCGCACCATTCGCCTCCCCGTCCACATCACCGAAAAACTTAACAAAATCAAAAAAGCCCAGCGCAAAATTTCTCAAGAAAAAGGTCGGACAGCTACGATCGAAGACATCGCTGTCGAGTTGGACATGACAGCGCCCCAAGTCCGAGAAGTTTTGCTGCGAGTACCCCGTTCTGTTTCTTTGGAAACTAAAGTGGGCAACGAAAAAGATACAGAGTTGGGCGACTTGCTAGAAACCGACAGCATCTCCCCAGAAGAAATGCTGATGCGAGAAGCTTTGCACCGCGACTTGCAGCAACTGCTGGCAGATTTGACCAGCCGCGAGCGAGATGTAATTCTGATGCGCTTTGGTTTGGGTGACGGACACCCCTATTCGCTGGCAGAAATCGGTCGCGCCCTCGACTTGTCCCGCGAGCGCGTCCGTCAAATTGAAGCCAAAGCTTTGCAAAAACTCCGCCAACCTAAGCGTCGCAACCGCGTCCGCGACTATCTGGAGTCTCTGACTTAAATTTGGCCGGTCAGTCAGCGCGATTAATCAGGGAGCAAGGCATTTGGCACTTGTGCAGAAGGCATGAGGCATTCGGCAGAAGTAACAATATTTACTTCTCAACCACTTCTCTGTCCTCTGCAGCAAGTCAATCGATTTTAGATTTTAGATTTTAGATTTTAGATTTTAGATTTTAGAATTGAAGCCTTGACCCCACGGATAAATTCGGGGGGCAAGTTTCATCGGATACAGGTTTTTTATTTCTGGGTCCTGAGTCTCCGAAGGAATGAATCCGGGGGCTTGTATCCTGGATGCTTTCAGTCATAAAGCTTGTTAAAAGTCAAAAAATATCAAAAACCAAATTTTTTCCTCAATCTTTTTTCAATAAGCTGTGATATTTGCAAAATATCTCGATCGTTGTGTATTATTGTCAATAGGCAGACTTTCTTGAGAGGGTCACTATGGCACTTTATACCGCGTCCTCATTCAAATCCGAACTCAATGACAAAGGCTGGCGGATGACTCCCCAACGGGAAACCATCTTGCACGTGTTTCAGAACCTCCCCAAAGGCAATCACCTGAGTGCGGAGGATTTGTACACTTTGTTAAAAAATCGCGGAGAAAATATTAGCTTGTCCACCATTTACCGAACTTTAAAGTTAATGGCAAGGATGAGCCTCCTCCGCGAACTCGAACTAGCAGAAGGTCACAAACACTATGAAATAAACCAGCCTTACCCGCATCACCACCACCACCTAGTCTGCGTTCAGTGCAACAGAACGATCGAATTTAACAACGATTCGATTTTGAAAATTGGCATGAAGCAAGCTGAAAAGTCTGGGTTGCACCTGCTAGACTGCCAGCTAACCATTCATACGGTGTGTCACGAAGCTTTGCGGATGGGATGGCCGTCTTTGGTTTCCAGCAATTGGTCTTGTCCGAGGTCGATCGCCCACAACGGCAGCAGCGCCCCGGATTCAATCGAGTGACATTACACTATTTTCGCATTTCAAGTATGACTTGTTACAACTTTTAACAAAACTTGGTAGCCCAAGTGCGATCACAGTTACGCGGAAACCGGGTTTCTTAGGAAAAATACATCATTTCAGGAATGAGCCGGAAACAAGAAACCCGATTTCTTTGATGTAGCGTCCGCAAGCGTGGGGCTAAAAAGTTTGGCTCAACAAATCGTCGCTGCTGATCCCGTAACTGCGCTGAGCTCGATCGAGAGCGTCTCTCGTCGAAGTATCCAAAACTCCGCTGATCGAGCCTGTGTAAAAGCCGAGGTCTTGCAGTCGCCTTTGTAATTGCTGAATGCTCGATCGAGAGTTGGAACTGCTGCTAATTGGAACAGCAGAAACAGCTACCCGCCCAGCTAATCCGTTTTGGATCGCAGCCAAAGTCGCCGGAGTGGCAATACCCGTCGCCGGTGACAAATTGCGTTCCTGCTGAAACGACAGCACCGCAAACTCGGTCTCGGCTCCAAATACTCCGTTCACCGGGCCGGGGTTTTTGCCCAGACTTCTGAGCGTAGACTGAAGCTGTCGGACAGCAGGCCCAGTATCGCCCCGTCGCAGACCAGCGGCAATTTGCGGCACAGGCGCTGCAGCCTGCCTGTTGCCTTGCCGCAAAGCTGATCGAGTGCTGCGATCAACTCTTCCAGTCCCGAACATCCCGCTATCTCTCTGAAAGCGGATCAAAGCTGCCTGAGTTGGTCGATCGAACCAACCGTGAATCTGGCTCCTGTAATAACCCAATTCTTGCAGCCGCCGCTGGACAAATTCTACTTGTCGGCCTCTGTCGCCCAACTCCAGAAAATCTCCGGCATTACTCTGTTGGTCATCTTCCTCAGTCCAGGAGGTAATTTCAGCTTGCCTCATCTGGGCATCAATAGCAGTCAAAGTAGCAGTGTCAGCGCAGCCGTCAGAAACCAGATTGTAATCTTGCTGAAAACGAGTCACAGCGTAGAGAGTGCGTTCCCGAAACTTACCGTCAACGCCACCTTCAAAATAGCCCAAAGCTTTTAATTGTCGCTGGATCAAGTCTACCGTCGCTCCTCTGTCTCCGAACCGCAGCCCCTTGCAACCGCCATTTCCCGAAATATTCTCTGGAAGCGTAACGGGGGGAACAGACCGAGTGGAACCAAACAGCAAAGCTAAAGTTTGCCTATCGGCAATTCCAGTTACCCGCAGTCGATTAATTCGCTGGAAGTATCTAACCGCATTTTGAGTAACTTCGCGAAAACTCCCTGTGGGATGGGCACTGAAGTAGCCTAGCTGCTTCAACCTGCGCTGGAGAGCAGAAACATCTGCACCCGCGTTTCCAAAACGCAGCTCCCGATAATTTGTATAAATAGTATTAAAAGGTCGATCGTCCCCGGCAAAACTGTTGAGTGCTATCACAGTAGCTCGATCGGGCCTACCAGTCAGCGACAGTTGATAGTCTCGCTGAAAGTTAGCCAGCGCTTGTTGAGTAACCGGGCCGAGTTGACCTGTCGAAGATCTGGGAAAATAACCGAGTTCCCGCAACCTGTCTTGAACCGCTCGCACATTCGGATATCCCGGATCTATTTGAGCAAAAGCCGAACCGGCTGCACTCAAAACCGACAGCATCAAAGCCAGAGATAGCAAACGGACGTAAGCCTGACTCGATAGGTTTTGCCACTTGGGCTCATCAAAATTTTTCGACTCTGCGGGTGCTTCGCATACAAGAGCAAGTTCGAGGTAAGCAAGAGATTCCATAATTTTTTAGTGTGAAATTGTGGGTGGGTTGTGTGAGCAAACTGCCAAAAATGATTTTTGGTACGCTTGGCTTGGATTCTATCAACGCTAAGTTCTACTTGGAAAGCGCGAAGCACCCGTGTTTATAAAAAATTTACTGTCAAAAATAATTACAGGTAACACCCAAGATAGCATTGCTGCTTCTAGAGACGCGAGACTCAGCAAAAAAGTTTGCAGGCATAGTCTTAGCCTTTAAGACCAAAAGACAATAAGTTCTGGGGTAGTGCTGGCTAATATTTTATCTGGCTGCCGCAGAAATTACCACAAGACTTGGGCGCAGTTTGTCATCATCTTAATTGGTTATCTGGTAAAGAGCCTGAAATTGCAGTTTTTTTGTTAAAAAACGCGGCTTCTTCGTGTGGCGAGTGCGTCTGGGAAAGTACCGCTGATTAACCAAAAAACTAGCGACTAAAAATCCCCACTTTTGCTAGTTGCAAATCGGGCGGGGATTTCTTGAGAAGTTGACTTTGTAGTAAAAAATCGACGATCGCTTAAATTAAGCCGAACCGATCGCAAATTACAGCTACTCCCGCTGCAAAAACAGTAATTGCGATGGCTACCAGCGGGTTTTGCCCTCTGCTAACCGCAAAAGAGGTAACGACCCCAGCTCCCAAAGCCGCAGTAACAGCAGCAGTCGCCAAATCTCGATCGGGACGTTTGTCGTACATATTTTTTATTGTTGGTAGCTGAAGAGCTGAAAACTTACATCTTGTAATCCAAGCTACCACTCTTGCCTCTGCGGCGGTAACAACCGCCTGGGTTTTGCAACTAACCTTAAAATTTTGCTAATTTTCTTAACATACTCTGCTGAATAACATAAGTTAGGATTATGTATTTTCGAGTTTTCATGCTGAGTTTTAGCTCTTGAAACCTTTTGTCTGCTGGGCTTTTATGTCCAATTCAGGATTTTGCAGAGGCGATCGCCCCCGCAGTCTCAGCGCATCAAACTGCAATCCCAAATATCGTAAATAAATTTAACTTGACTTTTTGTGATAAATGTGTATATGGCTATTGGCAACAATAAACAGGAAAAAACCCGGCGTTGGTGAACAATTTTCACACTGCGATTGCTTGGCTGCCCTCACAATGAGATGAGTATATTTGTTGTCTAATTACTATCTAAGTTTTATTCGCCCTCAACTTTTTCAGTATTGCCACCTTTGACCCAACCTTCGCGATTGTCCTCCTCAATCCGAATTCGCTGCCACTCTTTGTCGGGCGACTCTTCCAAAACTACGACTCTTTCCTTGTAACCAACACCGCCAATGCGGTTCGAGTCTCGGCTACCTGTATCCCGGAGAATTAAGCCGATCGGCTGAGTCACCATCGCGCGGTAAGCTCCCGGTTCCAGCGGTTTCGGAGACGGGGCATCGCTAGATGTAGAAACAGGGCTAGCCTGGGCTGTTGACTTCGGCGCACCGCCCGCAACCTGAGCTGGTGTTTTGTCGTTGGAAAAAACAGGTTTTTCGGGCACAGTAGTTAGCTTAGCGGCAAAGTAAAGTGCAGCAGCCACGCTAGCACCTGCCATCAGGACGATCGCGAGCAGAAAACCCACTAAAAATTTGAAAACGCTATATACAGTGTTCATAAAACCGCAAATGAAGGAAGAAGGAAGTTCGGCAACGGATTCTGTAACGGATGTAACGGATGTCAGGCAGAAGGAAGAAGGAAGAAGGCAGAGGGAAGGAGGAAGAAGGAAGAAGGCAGAGAGAGGGAAGGAGGAAGAAGGAAGAAGGCAGAGGGAAGAGGGTTGACTGCTGAATGTTGAATGTTGAGTAAAATCTGGTAACTGCCAACTGCCAACTGATAACTGATCTACTGACTTCAAAAGCTTAACCCTGAATCCGGCGGCTCAAACTGCCGTATCTAGAAGCAAGGCGAGCTTTCCCAGCAGCGGCCCAATCTTGGAGAAACTGGATTTGTTCTTGAGCCGTTCTGGCTAAGGGCACCATCTGACTAGCTGATTCTAAAATATCATCAGTCGTAAAGTCTCGATTTTGGCTGAACCCAATGTGCATTGCTTCAATCAAAGTTTGCTCGATTTCGGCCCCTGAAAAATCGGGAGTTTCGTAAGCCAAGCGCTCTACATCGTAATTTTTGATGCTGTGCGATCGCAACCGCAACAAATGTACCTCAAAAATCGCCCGCCGTTCCTCCTGGCTGGGCAAACCCACAAAAAATATTTCGTCAAACCTGCCTTTTCTCAGCATTTCTGGCGGCAAAGACTGGATGTTGTTGGCTGTTGCGACTACAAACACCGGCGAAGTTTTTTCTGCCAACCAAGTAATAAAAGTCCCGAACACCCGGCTAGTTGTCCCGGAATCCCCTTTACCGTCTAATCCCGCAAAAGCTTTGTCAATCTCGTCAATCCACAGCACACAGGGGGCCAAAGCTTCCGCTAGCTGAATCATTTGCCTGGTGCGGGATTCGGATTCTCCGACTAATCCGGCAAACAAGCGCCCGACATCCAACCGCAGTAAAGGCAAATGCCAGTGGTGGGCGATCGCCTTTGCTGTTAAGGATTTTCCGGTTCCTTGAATTCCGACTAACAACAAACCTCTGGGATGCGGCAAACCGTATTGGCGGGCTCGATCGGAAAAAGCACCGCCGCGCCGCAGCAGCCATTCTTTGAGATTGTCCAAACCGCCGATATCGGAGATATTTTCGCGGGCTGGGTAAAAATCCAGAATTTGAGTTTGGCGAATTGTTTGGCGCTTTTCTTCTAAAATCAGTTCCGCGTCGTCGGGATGGAGTTCGCCTCTGGTGGCGATCGCCTTTGCCAAAACTCGGCGGATTCGTTCGATCGACAGCCCTTGACAGGAGCGCACCATTTCATCCAGCAAACGCCCTTCAATGGCTTGCCCGGTAGCCCCTAACAGTCTTTCCACCTCAAGTTTGATTTCCGCCGCCGCAGGCAGGGGAAACTCCAAAACAGTCATCACTTCGCTGAGGTCTTCCGGGATCGAAATTAGAGGAGATACGATGACAATATTTTTGGGTACAGATTTGAGGCTTCTCGCCAAATTCCGCAGCTTGCGGGAAATCGAGACATCTTCCAAAAACCGCTGAAAGTCCCGCAGAATAAAAATTGCCGGCGCGGTGGCGGGTAATTTTTCGAGAAATTCCAAAGCTTGCAGCGGGTTGCGCTTGCCAAAACCGGCATCGTTGGGATTGCCTTGGTAGCCATCAACAAAATCCCAGATGTAGACGGCGCGAGAACCTTGTTTTTTGGCACATTGGGCGATCGCCGCTTCTACGCGCTCTTCCTCCCGTGTGGGAATGTAAATTAGGGGGTAGCGCGATCGCAGGAGTAGTTCAAACTCGTCGCTAAAAATAGTCATTAGTCAGTTGTCAGTGGTTATTAGTCATTGGTTATTAGTCATTAGTCCTTAGTTATTGGTTATTAGATGTTAGCCGATGTGATTTTTTCTGCAGTCCTTATTCAACAGTTATTAGTTCTTAGCTACTGACTGCTGACTAATGACTACTGACTAATGACTACTGACTGTTGACTATTGACTAAGGCAATTGCCGTTTAAGTGCTTCCAGAGAGGCCCAGCGAGTGTCTGAGACTGTTTCGGTGATTTCTGTATTTGCATCATCAGTTAAAGAAATTCCCGGACATTCAGTATCGCATATCTGTTTATGCGGCAGTTCCAAACACATTTGCTCGTACACCCAATCGCCCGGAGAGAAATAGCCACCAGGGGACAAATTTTCCACCAAATCTTCTAAAGCAACTTCTATTTCTGCTGAACTTGAATCTGTTTGATTTGCTGTTTCTTCAAGCCAGATTAGTTCCGATGAGTTGAGTGCCAAACGATGATTGTATTGTTTCAAGCATCTGTGGCAGGTGAGAGTAACAATTGTTTCTGCTTTCGCCTTCACCTCAAGATAATTCCCTTGGTGAGTCACTTGCAGTCGTCCTCGCACCGGAGTAAGAGTTTCTAAATCGGGGATAAATTCTTCAAAATCAATGACCTCTTTCCGCTCTGTTTTTGTGAGTAGATGAGGGATATAAATTGTCTCCATAATCTTTTGCCTTCCTACTTCTTGAATTCAAAGGTCAAAAGGAATAGTTAATTTTTAACTTCTTCCTTCTTCCTTCTTCCTTCTTTAGCGTCAGCGCAGGCGCACTACCAAACGCCGATCGGGTTCTTGTCCTTGACTGTAAGTTTCTATATCCTCACATTCGCTCAAAAAGCTGTGGACTTGACGGCGTTCTGCCGAAGACAGCGATTTTATTTCAACTTCAACTCCCGTCGATCGGGCTTGATCTGCTGCGTACTCTGCCATCGATCGCAATTCCTCTTGGCGGCGGATGCGATAGCCATTTAGTTCAACTGTATAAGGAATTGACTCCTCTACTTCCTGACCTATATTCTGAACCGTGTTACAGAGGTACTGAATGGCATCTATGACATTACCGTTTGGCCCGACTAAGATTGCAACTTGTTCTCGAGTCAGATTGCTTTCATCTATTGTCATCCAATAGCAATCTTCTCGTTGTTCGCATACCACTTTTGAAGGAATTGCGGACAGTTGTAGCAATTCTTCTAACCATGCCTGTCCGCGCTGCATTTGAGAGTCTTTCATTGTTGTTAAAATCAAGCCTTTTTCTTAGAACGCTTGGGCTCAAAGGGAAGTGCATCTAATCCTTGTTCTTTTTGGGTTTTCGCCTCTGCTTCGTCCACTATTTTTTGGAGGTTTTCGGGCAGCGGTTCTCGCGACAAAATAAACGATTGAACTGTTTGGAAGATGTTAGCAATCAGCATATACATCAACACGCCGGCGGGCAGCGGGAAGAACAAAAACATCCCTGAAAATATGACTGGCGTCAGTTTGTTAACTGTAGCCTGCTGGGGGTTGTCGTTTGGCCCTTGTGCTTGTCCTGAAAGGGTTTGGTTGATGTATAAACTGATGCCGAAGCCCAGGATCATTACCAAAATATCCCAGTGGATTGTACCGTCTGAGTCGATCGCGCCAACGCGGCCTAGAGCTTCAATAAACAGGAATCCTTTGTTACTAGCCAATCCGGGGATTGTGCCTTGAACTGTGGCTTCACCGGGGGCTAAGGCCGTGATGTTGCCCTGTTCATCTACCTTGATCAGATCTTCGCCTTTGATGACTTTCCAGCCGGGTTCAAAGTCGATTTCGCTCTTATTTTCTGCCGCTAAAATTTTGAGAGGTTTGCCCTCTGGGGTTTGAAAATTAATCTTGGTTGTGTCGCCGACTGCGAGTTTGTCGCCGCCTGGAATTACGCCCACAACAGGAGCATGAAAAGTACCTGTGACGTAAATATTTTGTGGCGGTGTAGCAAAAGCTTGCGGTTGAACAGTTTCGATTTGTTCTTTCGGCAAAACTTGAACGTTGACGCTGTAATTTATGTCAGAAAACGGCGAACCCCGGAGCGTTGCAAACAGTGCAAACAGCACTGGCATTTGCAGCACCAACGGGAAGCATCCTGCTAGAGGATTACCAAATTCTTTGTATACTTTGCTCATTTCCTCCTGCTGTTTGGCAGGATTGTCTTTATAGAGTTTTTGAATTTGATCTACTCGCTCTTTCATCAATGGCTGCGCTACTTTCATGCGCCGCATATTGCGAAGAGAGCCTGCATTGAGAGGATAAAGAGCAAAGCGAATCACGAGCGTCAGTGCTACGATCGCTAAACCGTAGCTTGGCACGATCCCGTAGAAAAAATCTAGGATCGGGAGCATGAGGTTGTTGGAGAGAAACGAGATACCGAAATCCATTCGCTTTGAGTTAATTTAGGTGCTCTATGTTTGCTGTTGAGAACTATTTTTACCCGCTGAAGGCGAGCCGCCTCAATTTTTAGGGTTTTGTCTCTATCTTAGGACATTGCCCGTTGATCGACCGCCCGCTAGCGGTTTGTTGTAATGAGTTTGCCAATACTCGCACTCACTTTACCCTGATTTGAGGGCGAAGCGATTCGGTTATTTAGCTTTGGCCGCGTTTGCTTTTTGAGCGGCTATGGGCAGTTTTTCGTTAATGTAGTCATACATTGCTCGAAATTTCGGCATAGCTCTGAGTTCCAAGCGGCTGCCATTTTTCATGGTGAGCACCATGTCTCCGTAAGTCCCGAAACCGCGAGGTACTGTGACGATTTTGACTATATCTGAGTAGATAACGTCTGTCTGCTCGCCCCCCATCCAACCGCTAGTTACGGACACTCGGCGGCTCGTGATCCGATACCGCAGCCACAGAGCCCGGACAATTGCTCCTACTGCGAGGGGGATTCCCACCACAGTCAGCCCCAAGAGTAAATTGAGGATCAAGTCTCCGGGCGCGGGGCCGCCTTCATAATATACTTCCTCTCGAATTCCCATCTAGTACCTCGGCTTCTACCAACAACTGCTCTAATTCTTGCAGAATTTCTGCATAATTGCACTCTTGTGCGATCGGACGCACGACAATTACTAAATCCCACCCTAATTTTAATCGGGGCAATAGCTGTCGCAAAGCTGCCCGAATCTGACGCTTAATCCGGTTGCGGACTACAGCGCGTTTGCTAACCTTCAGACTGATAGAAATGCCTGTGCGAGTTGGCTGCAAGGATTTTTCGGCTGTCGGTTTGCTTAATTCGACGCTTTTGGGTTTACGCAGAGCTCTTAAGCTGAAATGAGCGGAGTTGCGGCGCATTCCCTTGCGGTATACGGCGCTGAAGTCTTTTCGGTGCTTAAGTCGGTTTGTCTCGGGCAACATGGCGTAGGGCGATCGTTGAGGCCTCTCAACCTTGATGCAGTGCTAGACTGCGAGGCGGTGGCGACCTTTGCTGCGGCGGGCTTTGATTACCAATCGACCGGTTGCGGTACGCATTCTGGCGCGAAAACCGGATGTTCTTTTTCTTTTGCGGCTGGTTCCGTGCAGGGTTTGCTGTGTCATTTTAATTTCTCCCGGCTTGCTACTTTACTTTTGATTAATATTCACAATCTTCTAGTATACCATAGTGCTGTTTTGTTGGCAATAATATTTTTCCGATTTGAATCGATCGCCACTAATCACAAAGCAACAACCCGTGTTCGAGCTGCTGGACGAAATTTCGGTTGTGTTTTCACTACCATATCCCTAACTTTCTAAGATGATATTGCAAGAGCGATCGCCCTTAACCGAAAAAAATAAAATCCCCGACTGCTAAAACTTCTCAAACTCCCAGAAGTCGGGGATTTCCTCTTCTATTCACAAAAAATCAAATCCCAGACTTCTAAATTCATCCGTGTTCTGCCCTTATTTCAGTTCAACATTTACCGTAGCAGACATCCCCGGTGCAATCCGCGATTCATAGCCTTTAATGCTTTCGGGATCAAACACAACTTTTACCGGAATCCGCTGCACAACTTTGGTGAAATTGCCCGTAGCATTATCGGGAGGCAATAAGGAGAATTGAGCGCCAGAAGCAGGGGAGAAACTATCGAGATGACCTTCAAATTTACGGCCACCAAAAGCATCTAATTTGATTTCTACTTTTTGGCCTGGTTTCATGTTAGCCAGTTGCGTTTCTTTGAAGTTAGCAACTACCCACAAATCGTTACTGACGATCGCCATTAACGGAGTTCCCGGCTGCACCCGCTGGCCGACTTCAACCGATTTGCGGCCGATTTGTCCGGCGGCGGGAGCAGTAATATTCGTGTACGAAAGTTGCAGTTGAGCGTCTTTAACCGACGCTTCCGATTGCCCGATCGCAGCTTTAGCAGCATCATACTGCGCTCGACTGACTTTAGTTTGTTCGCCCGTCGCTTGCGCCTGTTGCAATCCCCCCTTTGATGCAGCAAGTTTGGCTTCTGCGGTGCTGATGCCTTCTTCGGCTAAGGCGACTTTAGCTTGAGCGCTGGCGACACCGACTTGGGCGCGCGCTACTTGCGCTTCGGCTTGTTTTACTCCTTCTTGAGCTTGGGCTACTGCTGCTTGGGCTGCGGTTACGCCTTCCTTGGCTTGAGCTAAGCGCGCTCTGGCTTGGGCAATTCCTTGTTGGGCTGCTGTGGTTTGGCCTTGGGCTACTTCGTAGGCGGCTCTGGCTGCGTCTAGCTGCTGGCGGGCGATCGCACCTTCTTCCTGCAAGCTTTCGTACCGTCTATAATCAGCTTGCGTCTTGACGAGATTAGCTTGCGCTTGTGCTAGCTGAGCTTGCGCGGCGGCAATGCCGGCTTCGGCTTCCCTCACTTTGGCTTGAGCTTGGGGAATGCCGGCTTCAGCTTGGGCGACTTTAGCTTGCGCTGCGGGTACGCCGGCTTCGGCTTCAGCGACTGCAGCAACGGCTGCGGGTACGCCTTGTTCGGCTTCTCTAATTGCTGCTTGGGCGGTGGAAATGGCAGCGTTGGCGCTGCCGATGTCTCCTTGGGCTTGGGCTGTTTTGCCTTGGCTGGTTTGAGAGGCTAGGGAAATATTTGCCTCGGCTGCTTCGGCTTGGCGGCGAGCGTTTTCTAAGGCTGCTTGGGCTTGTTGGACTTTAACTTGGTAGTCGCGGGGGTCGAGTTTGATTAGCAGTTGTCCGGGTTTTACTTGTTGGTTGTCTTGTACTAAGACTTCGGCGACAGTACCGTTGACGCGGCTGCTGACTTGGTGGATGTGTCCGGCAACTGTGGCGTTTTCTGTTTCTTGGTGGATGGAGGCGTATTGCCAGTAGCGGTAGCCGAAGCTGCCTGCTGCGATCGCCCCTAGGCCCAGCGCTGCTAATATCAACGCTTTCGGGGCTTTTTTCTTGGGTGTTGCAGCCGTCGGCAGGGGTGCTTGGAGTTCTGTTTCTGCGCCTGTTTTGGCCTCGGCGGGGGCGTTGATTTCTGTCTCTGGGATGGGGATTACTGGTAGGCTTTTAGCGATGCTGTCGTCGATCGGCTTTTCTAATACGGCGGCTGCTTTGCCGTTGCCGTTGCCGTTACCGTTGAATTCTGCTGGGTTGATTTCGTTTGGGGCTTTCATGATATTTGACTCCTGATACTTTAGTAAGATGTCGTTTGTTTAGGGTACGTAGTTTTTATTTAGTAAGACGGCTTTTTTTAAGAGTGCGTAGTATTTTGCGGTTATTTGTAATTTAGTGGAGGTAGATGCTGCTGCACTTCGCTCAAAAGATTGATTTGTTGATTTAGGAAAGATTCAGGATCGCTCGATCGATCAGTTGGGAAAAGAGTTTTTGATCTGCCTCTGAAAAGCCCTCGACACCTCGATCTCGGATTGCAGCTACCAGCGGGGGCAATACCTCTTGCAGTTCCCTGCCGGAGTCTGTCAGCCAAATGCGCCAAATGCGGCGATCACGAGTGTCTCTCTCGCGGCGGACTATGCCTCTTTCTTCCATGCGATCGATCACGCCTGTCAGCGTCCCGCCTACCTGTTGCAGTTTGTCGCCAATGCTGGAAGTCGGCAAACCGTCTTCTTGCCATAAGCAGCACAGTACCAGCCAGTGAAAAGGTGTCAATCCAAAGGGTTCAAGTACCTCTTGCAGCCTGCGACTGCCTAGCTGTGCCAGAAGTTTGAGACGGTAGCCCAGGCTTTGGGGGGCGAGAATGTCGTGCCACTGAGCTAGATGTGTGCGATCGACAGTGGATGTAGTAACCATCGGCTTATTGCTTAGCGTTCGTACTATTAGTGTAAAGTGCTTTTTGGGAGATGTCAAGGGGGTGCAAGCAGGTTTTTTGGCGATCGACTGCTACGCTAAAACCGGGAATCCGCCCTCTGCCGGATATGTTAACAATTCTTATTGTTCTTAAACTAGAAAGAGTAAATCTAGTTTGCGATCTGAATTTATGTTGCTTCCAGCCGACCAACGCACCAAGTTAGACGACACCGACGACAATTTGTTCTATTCCGCTCCCCGGTTTGTGACTCACGTAGACGATGGATTTATTCAGCAACTAACCGATTTATATCGGGAACGGCTGAAACCGAATACTCGGATTTTTGATATGATGAGCAGTTGGGTTTCTCACTTGCCCGACGAGATGCAATTTGCCCATGTCGAAGGGCACGGCATGAATGAAGATGAGTTGGCAAAGAATCGCAGACTGAATCATTATTTCGTGCAGAATTTGAACGCCAATCCCAAATTGCCGCTGCCGGATGCAGAGTTTGACGCGGTTGTCAACTGCGTTTCGGTACAGTATTTGCAGCACCCGGATGCGATTTTTGCCGAGATGCACCGGATTTTGAAGCCTGGTGGCGTAGCAATTATGAGCTTTTCCAACCGGATGTTTTATCAAAAGGCGATCGCGGCTTGGCGGGAAGGTTCCGAGGGCGATCGAGTAGAATTAGTCAAGGGTTACTTTGATTCTGTCAAAGGAGCGAACATACCCGGATTTAGCAAGCCGGAAGTAATTGTTCGCAAGCCTAACTTGCCGAGTTTTATGCAAATGCTGCGAATAGGAAGCGGCGATCCGTTTTATGCGGTAGTTGCTTACCGCCAAAGTTAGGATTTTTTGTAGTAAGGACTTTAGGACTTTAGGTGGAGATTCAAAGCACTAAAGTCCTTACTACAAAACGATCGCAAGTTACGCTCTTTAGGTTAGGGTATATTTAATATTTGCTCCTCGAATATGGAAAACCAGCTTTGGCAGCGCATCACACTCGATCCAAATATCTGCCACGGAAAATCCTGTATTCGCGGTCTCCGATATCCAGTAGAGTTAATTCTTGAATTACTCAGTTTGGGTATGAATGCTAAAGAAATTATAGATGACTATGACGATTTAGAACATGAAAATATTCTAGCTGCTTTGCTATTTGTTGTGCGGATGACTCAAGTAAAAAGCATATACTGAGTATTGTAGTTCATCATTAATCATAAAGTATGGTAACACCTTGATATGAAACCATATCAGCAAATAGCGATCGACGAATGCGGCGAACCTTTAGTCCCCATTCCACCAGAAAAATTTTCCTTTGAAATCCCGCACCCTTATCAAAAGTTGGGTGCTCCCTATCACAAAAGCAAAGCAGATTCGCCTTACTATTTGCGGCAAGGAGTCGTAGATAGTTTAATCGCAGCCCAAACTGAGCTACAGCAACATTATCAAAATTGGAAAATTCTGATATTTGACGCTTATCGGCCGGTGGAAGTCCAGCAATTTATGGTAGATTATACTTTTAATCAAATTGCCCTTGCTCAAGGCTGCGAATTTCCGGTTTCCGAAGACAAACGCCAAGTGATTATAGAACACGTCTATCAATTTTGGGCAGTGCCGAGCCTCGATCGCGCGACGCCTCCCCCTCACAGTACAGGTGCTGCTTTAGATGTAACTTTAGTGGATGAAAATAATCGGCCAATTGATATGGGTTCTCCGATTGATGAAATATCAGAACGTTCGTATCCAGATTATTTTGCTAACAGCAATCATCTACAAGAACAGCAATACCACCGTCATAGGCAAATCTTAAAAAATGCGATGATAGCTGCGGGTTTTCAGCAGCATCCTAACGAATGGTGGCATTTTTGTCTGGGCGATCAGATGTGGGCTTGGTTGACAAATCAAAACAATAGTGGTAGCCAATTGATTGCTCGATATGGCCGCTATTAAAAGGGTACGTAATTAAATCTGGACTGGTGGACTCGCGACCTTGAGAAACCGGGTTTGTTGACAAGAAACCTCAGCTTTTAGCTACTTCAAGCAGCAAGAAACCCCCTTTCTGACCCTCTGTGCGTCCTGGACTATAAAAGTTCGATCGGCATAAATAATTTGTATCATAAGACACGACAACTATTGCCAGCAGGGTAGCGGTGCTTTAAAATCAACAAGAGCGAACAAGTGCAGGCAACTCAAGCCAGCACCGCAAACCCTAAAGGATAACTCAGAGTTCACCCAATGAAAGCACTCATCCTCTCTGGCGGCAAAGGAACACGCTTGCGTCCCCTCACCTATACGGGTGCTAAGCAGTTGGTTCCTGTAGCAAATAAGCCAATACTGTGGTACGGAATTGAAGGAATTGTGGCGGCTGGGATTACAGATATTGGGATTATTATTAGTCCCGAAACCGGGGAAGAGGTGAAGACGAAAACAGGAGATGGATCTCGCTTCGGGGCAAAAATTACTTATATCTTGCAAGAAAAGCCGGCGGGGCTCGCTCATGCGGTAAAAGTTGCCCGACCATTTTTGGGCGATTCTCCGTTTATTATGTATTTAGGAGATAACTTAATTCAGAATCAGTTAGATCCGTTTTTAGAGATTTTTAACAAGCAGAAACTAGACGCTCTGATTTTGCTGCGTCCCGTTCCCAATCCCTCAGCTTTCGGGGTTGCAAAAGTTGATGAGAAAGGAAGAGTTTTGGAGTTAGTAGAAAAACCACAAGATCCGCCATCGAATTTAGCACTGGTGGGGATTTACTTTTTTGCTCCTACTATTCACGAGGCGATCGATCAAATTCAACCCTCGGCCCGCGGCGAACTGGAAATTACAGACGCTATTCAACAGCTCATGAATCAGGAAAAACAGGTAGAAGCCTGCAATTTAGAGGGCTGGTGGCTGGATACGGGTAAAAAAGACGATTTGCTGAGTGCAAACCAAATCATTTTAGATAGCCGTATCGTAGCTTCAACTGAATTGAAAGTAGACGCGAAAAGTCAAATTATCGGACGAGTGCAAATAGGCGAAGGAACGGAAATTATTAATTCTACAGTTCGCGGGCCGGTGGTAATTGGGGAAAATTGCCGCATTGAAAACTGTTTTATCGGGCCTTACAGCAGTATTGCCGATCGCGTGACGATGATTGATGCTGATATCGAACACAGTGTAATATTGCAAGGGGCGAAAATACTTGGCATTCACCAGCGAATTGTTGACAGCGTGATTGGGCAGCGAGCTCAACTAACCAATGCGCCGGCTCGTCCAAAAGCTCTGCGGTTTCTGATTGGTGATGACAGTCAAATTGAGTTAGCTTAAATTGAGATATTGCCAATATCGGAAGCAATAATCCTGATTTAACATAGAGATAAATTTTCTTGTGGGGAGTAGGGTTGGGCATCCTGCCCGCCCTTGAACAGGCAAGATGCCTGTTCCACAATTAATTACAATTATTCACACAGCAAAGTGGTCTGTCCACAATTAGTTACAATGATGGAAACAGCAAAGATGCCTGTTCCATAATAAGTCATTATAAGTTATCTAAAGGAGAGGAAAGTTTGCAGTCAGAAGAAATACCAACTCAACAGATAATAGATAAATTGCGGCAAACTTTGGAGCCGCGGATTGGTATTGCTGAGCCGTCGCTGTTGGGAACAGAAAATAGTGCGATTCCCTTCGGGATAGCTTCGCTTCACGCCAGAGATGAAGATGACGAAGATATCGCCCTTTTAAAGGCGGGTTTCGACATTTATAACATCCCCATTACCTCTTATCAAAGGCGGCTTGGTTCCGCAGTAATTGCAGTTAGGAAAATAGTCAGAAAATTGCTCAGACCCGTACTGGAACGACAAGTAATTTACAATTTTGCGAATACCCGCGTCGTTCAAACATTGAGCATTCAATTGCAAAAATTGCAAGAAAATCAACAAACTCTAGAGAAAAAAATTAAATCGGAGTTCAGCAGCGCATCTCCCGAAGTTACAGCACAGCTTGAGACTCAACAAAAGGCGATCGCAGCTTTTCAGTCTGAAATAGAGCAGATTAAAGCAGTGCAGGAGCAACATACTGCTATTTTAGAGAAGATTACCGCTCAATTGCTCGATCGACAAAAATAAAGCATCAAAGATGACCACACTGCCCATATGCTCCTTAATTATAGTCAACTATAACGGTCTGCGCCACACCAAAGATTGCTTAAAATCTCTACAAAAACTTGCGTATCCCGAATCGCAACTAGATTTAATTGTAATTGATAATTGCTCTCAAGACGACTCCGTTAATTCCCTGCGCGAACTATTTCCCAAAGTTCGGGTTTTTGTCAATACTGCCAACAACTTTGCGAAAGCCCTCAACCTCGGCATCAGCGAAGCAAAAGGGCAATATATCGGATTTCTAAATAACGATGCTACCCTTGACAGTCGCTGGTTAGAGATTCTTGTAAAACGGCTAGAAACTAATAAAGAATTAGGTGCGGCTAGCGGCAAATTGTTGTTTAAAGACGGGCGAATTAACAGCGCGGGTATTCAGCAATTACCTAATTTTTATTGGCAAGATGTCGGTTTTGGCGAAAAAGATGCGGGACAGTACGATACAGAACGGGAAGTCGAAGGGCTTTGTTGGGCGGCGGTGCTTTTCCGCAGGAAATGTCTCGAAGATGTGGGGCCAATAGATGAAGATTTTGTGATGTATTTTGAGGATGTAGAGTTTGCCCAACGCTGCCACAAACGCGGTTGGAAAATGCTTTATACTCCCGCCGCTATCGCCCATCACGAATATAGAGGTTCGAGTAAAGGCAGCAAACTTACCGAGTATTTCTGCAACCGCAATCGGTTTTTGTATTTGGCAAAACATGAACCTTTGCAATTAGTCAAAGGAATTCATACTTCAGATTTTTTCACTAACAAGCAGTACGATTTGCTGTTCGAGAGTTTGTTTGTAGCGATTAAAAAGCTGCTTGATTATCAGAAACCAGAAATCATTGAAACTGTATTGCCGCAGTTGTCGGAAAAGTTGGCGGTGATTTACAGTCGCCTGAAGATCGATCGCATTTTGTCTCGATTGCAGGTGGTTCGGGGCGATCGCAAAATGTCGATCGCCATTTACGATCATGGGCTGCATTTTATTGGTGGCGGTCAAAAATACGTCGCTACCCTCGCCTCGCTGTTACAAAATGAATTTGACATTACTTTTATTGCTAACAAACCAGTTGCTGTTTCCGATTTAGAATCCTGGTACGGACTCAACCTTTCGGGATGCAAAATTAAAATTATTCCCTTGGCGTTTTATGAGAAACGCGGAATGCAGTGCATCGATTCCAGCATCATCGTGGAGGATATGGAAAATCCCTTTGATGAAATTGCCAGAGAAAGCAAAAACTACGATATTTTCATCAACGCTAACCAACTGGAAAAAGTTAAACCACTGTCGCCAATCTCAGTATTTTTCTGTCACTTTCCCAATACCTTCCGCAACCGTCACTTTGCTGTCGATGATTACACTTTCATTATTGCCAACAGTCTATTTACCGTCAAGTGGTTGGAGAAACGCTGGAACCTACAGCCAACTTTTCTGCTTTATCCGCCCGTGGAAATGGCAACAGTTAAAGTGCCGAAAGAAAACATAATTTTGGCGGTGGGACAGTTTGAAGCTGGGGGAACAAAAAAGCAAATTGAACTAATTAAAGCTTTCCGCAGTTTGCTAGCGGATTACCCCGAAGATTTTCAAGGATGGCGACTAATTTTAGTTGGCAGCAGCATTCCGAAAAATCCTTATTTAAAGACTGTTCAGAATTTACTGAAGCAAGATTCAAGGGCGATAGAGCTAAAAGTCAATGTTGACTTCGATGAGGTAAAATCGCTTTATGCTAGAGCAAGCATATTTTGGCACGGCTGCGGTTTGGGTGAAGTCAATCCTCAAAGATTTGAGCATTTCGGGATGGCGACTGTGGAAGCAATGCACAACAGTTGTGCTCCGATTGTTTTCAACGGCGGCGGCCAACCGGAAATTGTCGAACATGGGCGATCGGGCTTTGTGTTCAATACCGTTGAGGAACTTTGTCAGCATTCACATCAACTAATTGTTAATCCTGATTTGCTAGCAGAACTTCAAGCTGGTGCACAGCAACGCAGTCAGAACTTTAGACTTGCACATTTTGAAAAAAAAGTCAATAGTTTTTTTGATATTATTCATCAAGAGTATGCTACAATTCGGCTGCCAAATCCTGCCGATATAGCTCAAATGCTCGATCGAACTTAAAGGCTAATTCAAGCGTGTCTAACCCACTTTTAATCAATTTATCCTTCTTAAGTCCTGAACCAACGGGAATCGGAACTTATGCAGCTAATCTTTTCCCGCAACTGCAAAAGCTAAAACCAACATTACTTACTTCCCAGCAAATTGACAATTATACTTGCTATCAAATTCCAGAAACCCTGACTCCGGATCGAGGGCCGAAAGGACAAATTAACAGGCTGCTGTGGACTCAATTCAACTTACCTAAAATTTACAAAAAATTGCAGTCAAGCCTGATATTTACCCCTATTCCCGAAGCACCTTTGTATTCCGGGTGTCGCTACATTGTCACAGTTCACGATTTAATTCCTTTGCGGTTTCCCCAACGGTTTTCTAGATTAACAGCTTATTTCCGCTACTACATACCGCAGGTTTTGCGGCAAGCAGAACACATTATTTGCGATTCTCAAGCAACGGCGGCAGATGTTGCTAATTTTTTCCACATTCCGCCTGAGAAAATGACCACAATTCCCCTAGCTTGCGATAATATTAATTTTAGATATCTCGACTTGCCAACCAAAAATTATTTTCTTTATACGGGTAGACACGATCCTTACAAAAACTTAGAAAGATTAATTGCTGCATTTGCGAGTTTGCCCGATCGCACAAATTACGAATTGTGGCTAGCAGGGCCTCCCAATGCCTACACACCGCAGTTGACAGCACAAGTGGAAGAATTAGGTTTACAATCTTTGGTAAAGTTTCTCGGTTACGTTCCTTATTCTCAATTGCCCGTATTGATGAATCAGGCGATCGCCCTAGTTTTCCCTACACTTTGGGAAGGATTCGGCTTACCAATTTTAGAAGCAATGGCTTGCGGCACACCCGTCATCACATCCAACCTGTCATCGATGCCAGAAGTAGCCGGAGATGCCGGATTATTAGTCAATCCTTACAGCGTCGGAGAAATAGCCGAAGCCATGCAAACAGTAGCCACAGATTCAAAAGTGCGATCGAACTTAAAAACTGCTAGTTTAGCCAGATCATCTCAATTTAGCTGGCACAAAACCGGAACAGCAACCGCCAACATCTTACAGCAATATCTTTAAATCTTCCCTCTCTTCCTTTCTCCTCTCTGCGTCCTCTGCGCCCTCTGCGGTTAAAAAAATCCCACCAAACAACCGCAATCTACATATTATCCCATGCCCAATCCCCAATCTAACTTACTAATCAACCTTTCCTTCCTAATTTCCAAACCAACTGGCTTAGCCATCTACGCCAAAAACCTATTTCCCCATCTAAAATCCCTCAATCCAACATTACTAACAGCCGAAAAATTCCCCAATAGTAATTGCTACCAAATCCCCCCAAACCTCACACCTGAACAAGGAACCAAAGGACACATCAACCGATTGCTGTGGACACAAACCCAACTCCCCAAAATTTACAAACAGCTAAAATCAAACCTGTTATTTTCCCCAATTCCCGAAGCTCCTTTATTTGCAGGTTGCCGCTATATAATTACAGTACATGACTTGATAGCGCTGCGATTTCCCCGCCGCTTCGATCCTCTGACGCCTTACCACCGCTATTACATTCCCCAAGTGCTGCAGCAGGCTCAACACGTCATCTGCGACTCGGAATCAACTGCCAAAGATATCGCTAATTTTTGCAAGATTCCTACTAATTTAATTACGCCAATTTTCCCCGGATATGATACCAGTTTTTTCCGTTTTTTAGACTTGCCAACAAGCAATTATTTTCTTTATATCGGTCGCCACAATCCTTATAAAAACGTGCAGCGAGTTGTAGCAGCCTTTGCTGCTTTGCATCATAATTCCGAATACGAATTGTGGATAGCAGGTTCGGAAGACAAACGCTATACGCCGCTGCTGAAGGCACAGGTTCAAGAATTGGGATTGGTCGATCGAGTAAAATTCTTAGATTACATTCCCGCGGCCGACTTGCTCAAAGTCATCAACCAAGCGATCGCCCTGGTTTTCCCCAGTCTTTGGGAAGGATTCGGCCTCCCCGTGCTCGAAGCAATGGCCTGCGGCACTCCTGTCATCACCTCTAACCTGTCTTCAATGCCCGAAGTGGCGGGGGACGGCGCCTTATTAGTCAACCCCTACAGCGTCGAGGAAATTGCTTCGGCTATGCAAGAGCTTGCAGTCGATGCCAAAGTTCGATCGCACTTGCGGGAGCTCGGTTTAGCCAGAGCAAAACAATTTAGCTGGGAAAAAACAGGCTTGGAAACTGCTGCTATTCTCGATCGATATCTTTAACGAAGGAAGTTCGGCAACGGATTTGGTAACGGATGTAAGGGATGTAACGGATGTTGAGAAGAAGGAAGAGGGAAGTTCGGCAACGGATTCGGTAACGGATGTAACGGATGTAAGGGATTTCGAGAAGAAGGAAGAGGGAAGTTCGGCAACGGATTTGGTAACGGATGTAAGGGATGTAACGGATGTTGAGAAGAAGGAAGAGGGAAGAGGGAAGAGGGAAGAAGGAAGTAGGCCGATTTAATGACCAATGCCCCATGCCCCATCCCCCATGCCCAATTCCCAATTCCCAATTCCCAATTCCCCCTCCCCCTGACAGCCTGAGTTAGGGACTGTAGCCTCTTTTACTTATTGATACCCAACTGATCGCCGCGCTTGTACTGCTGATAAGCAGCAAAAAACAGCCCCGCCAGAGTAACAAAGATTAGACCCAGAACAATACCTGAAAGCAGCGGTTCTACCATGAGAGCTCCTTAACGTTAAGATTTAACAACCTATTTTTAATATTACCAGCACTTACACAGATGAATTTCCCGAAAAACGCCCTTCCGGGAGTATTAGATCTTGCTCTCCCCGCTGCGAACGATTAAGCTATGTTATGAGAAATAAATTTTCTTGTAGATACTATTTTTAATTGAACTCCTTTGAATAACCAACTTGCCAGGAATGAAATTAAAAACCCGATCGAGCGACTTGCCATATTTGTGCTAGCGGTGTTGCTTGTCATCATCTTGGCTACGCTCACAATACGTCAATTTCAAGTCGCCGATCCTTACGTCAAAAGTGTCCTATCCCTCACGGGCAACCCGCTTCAGGGTTCCGCCATATTTCAAATGAACTGTGCGGGTTGTCACATCTCCGTTTCAGACAGTCAAGTCGGGCCCAACTTGCACGGAGTGTCCGATCGCAAATCCGAATTGGATCTGATCCGGCAAGTCACCAGCGGGCAAACCCCACCAATGCCGCAGTTTCAACCGAGTCCGCAAGAAATGGCCGACTTGCTGAAGTATCTCGAACAAATTTGACCAAAGAAGGGGAACGGAATTCGTTCCCTTTCTTTGGCAGAGCCTCGAAACCCATGCTTAGAGGTTCTGCTTCCCGCTAGTCCCTCTCTGCAGGGACGGCAGGCAAGTTTATGCTCGGCTGTAACTGCCGAGTTTGATCTGCAGACTAAACCAGCAAGTTAAAACTCTGAGCCGATAACTGGCTCGGCTGTACGCCCGTCAGTATAGCCAAAATCTGGTCGCTGTTGGCGATTCCGATCGCCGTCGAGCCATTAGTTTCGGTTAATGACAGTTGATTGAAGTCCAAGCCTCCCACCAACTCGATCGAATCAACTCCTGCGGTGAAGTTGAAAATCGTGTCAATTCCTCCGCCCGCTGACAAGACAAAGCCATTGCTGCCACTGCCACCGACGAGGGTATCGCTGCCAATGCCACCAAAGAGCAAGTCATCGCCAGTGTCAGCAAAGAGCAAATCATCGCCGCTGCCGCCAATTAAGGTATTGTTACCCTCGCCGCCGCAGAGAGTGTCATTGCCTTGATCGCCAAATAGCACGTCGTCGCCAGCGCCTCCCAACATTACGTCATCGGCTTTGCCCCCGTACAATAAGTCATTGCCTTCATCGCCAGAAAGAGAGTCGTTGCCACGATTGCCAAAAATCGTATCGTTACCGCGATCGCCAAAAATCAGGTCAAAGCCTTTGCCACCGAAGAGAGTATCGCTATCGATGCCTCCGTAGACAGTATCGTTGGCCACATTGCCATTGATATAGTCACCGCCCCCTCGGCCAAAGATCAAATCGTTGCCGTTCAACCCGAAGATAGAGTCATTGCCGGCACTACCCACGATCGTATCGTTGCCATTAGGGCCGTTGAGCACATTACCCGCTGAAGGAGTGCCGGGCTCATTGGGAGTAGCGATCCTGGGGAAGTCATCAGGGCAAACCAAATCTGTCGGCGTTGGTGCAGGTGTCGGCGTCGGTACAGGTGCAGGCGTCGGCGTCGGTACAGGTGCAGGCGTCGGCGTCGGTACAGGTGCAGGCGTCGGCGTCGGTGCAGGTGCAGGCGTCGGCGTCGGTGCAGGCGTCGGTGCAG
The DNA here is from genome assembly GCF_036705685.1 of Microcoleus sp. AT3-A2. Taxonomy (NCBI): domain Bacteria; kingdom Bacillati; phylum Cyanobacteriota; class Cyanophyceae; order Oscillatoriales; family Microcoleaceae; genus Microcoleus; species Microcoleus sp. AT3-A2. Next base: position 89,909 of record NZ_JAUBVF010000013.1, on the reverse strand, counting down.
GTGCAGGTGCAGGCGTCGGCGTCGGTACAGGTGGCAGTGGCGGCGGCGTCGGAGTCGGCGGCGGCGTCGGAGTCGGCGTCGGCGCTGGGAAGTTGCCGAAGTTGATCCCGCTGACAATAGCGCCCGAAGTTAGGGTGATGTCGGCGGGTTGAGGTGTGCTTTGGGTAAACCCAGGTTGATTGATTTCCGTGACGCGGTAGGTTCCCGGGGTTAGGTTCGCGAACAGGTAGTTGCCGCTGTTGTCTGTGGTAGTGGTAACAGGAGCAGGAGCAGTTCCAGCTACGACATTGGTTAACTGAATTTGGAAATTGGGTAAACCGGGTTCTCCAGCATCCTGAGTGCCATTGTTGTTGGTGTCTTGGAACTTCAGACCTCGGATCGCCCCGGGTTGCGGCAGGAAGTTGCCGAAGTCAATGCCTGTGATGTTATCCGAGGGATTAACCGTAACGGGGGCGGGGTTGGGGGTCGTCTGCGTCCAGCCGTTTTGCTGGACTTCCCTTACCTGGTAAGTACCTGCGGGTATATCTCGGAGAGTGTAGTTGCCCGCTGCATCAGTGATGGTAGTCGGTTCGCCTTGCTGAAAGATGCCATCGGGAGTGATACTGTCGAGGAATATTTGCCAGTTACCTAGTCCCAATTCTCCGGCATCCTTAACGCCGTTGTTGTTGAGGTCATTGAATTTTTGACCGCTAATAGTGCTCGACTGGAAGTTGCCGAAGTTGATATTAGCGATGTCTTGACCGCTGGTGACAGTGATGTCATCCGGGTCGGGGGTAGTTTGCGTCCAAGTAGGCTGCAAGACTTCCCGCACCTTGTAGGTTCCTGCTGATAAATCGAGGAATTGGTAGTTACCGGCGGCATCGGTGAGGGTGTTCGGTTCCCCGGTGTCGAGAGTGCCGTTATCGTTGGTATCGAGGAAGAATTGCCAGTTGACCAGCCCTAGTTCCCCGGTATCTTGTACCCGGTTGCTGTTGAGGTCATTGAACTTAAGACCACTAATCGAGTTGGGTCTGAAGTTGCCGAAGTTGTTGTTTTGGGAGTCTGTGCCGCTGGTGACGGCGATCGTAAACGCGCCGGAAAGAGTAGGCGTAGCTTCGTTGACGGGGGGCACAATTTGCGTCCAGCCTGTTTGTGGCACTTCCCGCACTGTATAAGTGCCGGCTGGCAGGTTTGTGAACTGGTAGTTACCGGCGACATCGGTGACGGCGGCGTTAGTGCCTGTTTCGGCTGCTACTGCGTCTTGCACACCGTTATTGTTGGCATCCAAGTAAATTGTCCAGCCTCCTAGCGGTGGTTCTTCTGGCCCATCTTGGACGCCATTTTTGTTGAGATCGTTAAATTTAATCCCGCTGATTTTGCCCAACTGGAGGTTGCCAAAGTCTTGAGCCGTAATGTTTGTGCCACTGACTGGGTTAATTGGATAAAAAGTCGGCCCGGCGGTTTGTGAGAATCCCGTCGGCACGTCTTCTCTCACAAAGTGCCGACCGGAGCCGACGTTGGCAAAGCTATACGTCCCAGCAGCCGCTGGCGCTGTCCCGGTAACTTGAGAGGCGATTTCCGCGTCACCCGTATCTAAAGTGCTGTTATCGTTAGTATCTTTGAACAAGCGAACGGTAGTGCCGTTGAGGGGGGTGTCGTCAGCAGAGAAGCCGTTGCCTGTGAGGTCGGTGAATTTGGTGCCGCTAACGGTGATGTTTTGGAAAACGCCGAAGTTTTGACCGGTGACGGGAGTACCGCTTTGGGCACTAACGAGAATTGCGGCAGCGGGGAAAGAGATGCTGGAGTTGGCTGGGGCAGTGGCTTGTATCAGGTAATTGCCGGGGCCTATCTCCGAGAATGTGTAATCTCCGGCTCCCGCAGTGGTTTGTGCAGTGCCGACAACAGTATCTGTGCCGACTTCTAGCGTGCCGTTGGCGTTGGTATCTTTGTATAAGTTAACGGTGATGCCGTTTAATACGGTGTCATCGGGCGTGAAGCCGTTGCCCGCGAGATCGGTGTAGGTTTTGCCTGCGATCGATGTCAGTTGGAAGTTGCCGAAATTGGCACCGGTGACATTCACAATACCCGTATTTGCCGGAGTCGGGCCGAGAGTCTGCACCCAAGCAGTCGCAGGGGTTCCAGCGGGTGGCGCTTCTGTAATCGGAGTATCTGTTTTTACGTCGCGGAGGATGTAAGTGCCGTCGGCTGCGGTAGTAGCGCTCTTCGTACCTACAGAAATCACCCAGCCCGGAAGACCTGGTTCAGTCGCCGCGGCACCTTGCAGGCTATCCCCGTTAAGGTCGTTGAATTTAACGCCTGTGACGATCGGGCCGTATTCATAAGCACCGATATCAACAGCAGTGCCGATCGTCCGGGGAAAGCCAGCACCCCGCTGGTCCGTCGCGCCAGCAGCAGCCGCAGCCGTGGCATCCCCAGTATCGATCGCCGGATTAGGAGTCCCAGTGCTGTCAGCCAAAGCATAAGTCACGGGAACGTCTGTAGCCTGGTTCAATTCTGCGGTAGGGGCGATGACATTTGCTAGAGGAACGGTCAGTTGCTGGGTGGCTGCGAAGCCAGTGCTGCCAGCAAGATTCCCGATCAAATTGTTGATACTGGTGGCGGCGAATGTCCCAAACACGTCAGGATTCGCGCCGCCCAAATTCCCGGCGACGATCGAATTTAGGACATTCACAGTACCGCCATTCGTCGCAATACCCCCGCCCACAGCAACAGCAGGAGCAGTTGCAGTAGCAGTATTAGCAGTGATCGTGTTGTTAGTCAGAGTTGCTGTAGCGCCGCTGTTGACAAAAATCGCCGCACCCGCGCCCTGGCCCGGTGTAGCGCCCACACCGCCAGCCGCGCCTCCGGTTGCTGTGTTGCTGAACAAAGTGCTGTTGTTCAGGGTCAAACTGCCAGTATTAACAAAAATTGCGCCTCCCAAACCAGCACCGCCACCCCCACCCGCTGGGCTGCCGACGCCGCCCGGGGTGAAAACTCCGACGGTCGTGCTGGCTCCGCCTGCTGTACCGCTGCCGCCGCCTCCTCCGAAGCCGCCAGCGCCGCCGTTGCCGATCACGCCTGCAGCAGCAGGGGCAGTAGCCGTACCGCCAAGACCGCCCGCCGCGCCACCGCCACCAAAGCCACCAGCACCGCCAGCACCCCCAGCCCCGCCTGCGCCGTTGCCAGCAACTCCAGTACCGCCAGTACCGCCAGTACCGCCAGCACCGCCCCCACCGCCAAGGACGCCTCCCGCACCGGTACCGCCAGGGCCGCCTGCGCCGCCAGTACCGCCTGCGAAGGTAGTGATGCCACCGGGACCGCCCGGACCGCCTTGGCCGCCGGGAACGCCCGCTCCAAAAGTATTGTTAACGCCAGCACCACCACTGCCAGCGTTGGGTGCAGCAGCAGTACCAGGCGCACCAGCACCGCCCGGAGTTGTGAAGTTGAAGCCAGGAGTGCCACCGAAGAGGGTGCCGAAATCAGCGCTGCCACCAGCACCGGCTGGGGCTACCGCTGCTGCCCCAGCGCCTCCTGTAGCGGTGTTGCCAGTAAAGGTCACGCTGTTAACTGTGACAGCGCCGTTGTTGATAAATAGTGCGCCTCCTATGCCGGCCCCACCGCCACCGCCGGCTGTACCGGCACCACCCACTGCGCTACCGTTGGCAATTGTCAGGTTAGAAATGCTGACTGCTGCATTGTTGTCTACAGAGAAGCCCCGGTTAGTGTTGAGATTTAGGGTAAAACCGCCACCTGTCAACGTGATGGGGTTAGTGATTCTCGGCAGAACGTCTCCGGCGGCTAAGGTGATGTCGCCAGTGATGGCAATCGTGTCGGTGTCGGTCAAAACATTTGCCACCAGAATCTTATCGCGCAGTTCGCCAAATGTGGCGACTAAAACTGCACTATAAGCTTCCCTCGCCTCCGCCGAAAATGCCAAAGGTGTTTCAATGGTTCCCGTAGTTACTTCGAGTTCCCAGTCTCCACCCAACGCAGCATTCCCAGTCAAGTTGTCGGAAGCGGCAATATTTGCTCCCGTGAGCTGGCTCAGCCTTTGGACGAAGGCGACACCTGCTTCTGTGGCGGCGACGTTGCAACCGTAAAGCAGAATTTCGGGTTTAGCTGTAATTGGAGAGTTAGAGTTTGCTTCGGCTGCTGGCAAAGCAAACCATGTTTCTAAATAATTGCGGTAGCTTTCAATGTTGCACAGATTTAGTTCTGTGCCTCCCAGTTGCAAGCTGGCTGCTGCACCGTGAGACAAAATGTGGACGGCTGCAATGTTTTGCCGCTGTTTAAGTGTTTCGGCGATTTGCTCGATGCCGTCGCGATCGGCATTCAGAATAACAATTTCTGTATCGGGATTGACCGTTTCTGTTAAACTTTCGCAATCTTTAACTTTTGAATCTGCAAAAACTATCTGGTGTTTCGGTTCTTTATACAGTTCCACGTTCAAATTCTCCTGGTACACGCACACATCAAATTCATATCACAAACCAACCGCAGCAGCCATCGATCTTTTTCCAGCGCGGATGAGAGTCGTTGGCCAAGCCCTCTAAGAGGATCGCCCCTGAGTTTTACCTCACCTAACTTTCACCTAAATTGAATATTGACAAAAACGTTGTTTTATGCTGCCCTGCCCTAACTGAGTTAGTTTGATTGTTTAGAAGTTTTAAAGGGGATATTGTTCCGGCTGTTACATTAATGTTGGAGAAGACTTGCGCGCTGTTTATTGATATGCCAGAGATGGACAAAGTACCAGATTTTATAAAAACTGTCAATCAAATAATTAACTGATGGCGATCGATATTTGTTAATCAAGAGTCATCAATCACGGTTATTAGCTGTAAGCTGGTGTTATTTGGTAGTGGTTGGCTGCTGAATTATCGGTATGTGCGATCGTCTTCGAGGGCTTCGCTAACGAACAACCGCAATCAAATCGGTTTGTAGAAAGAAATGCAAGTCCTCTGAGTTTTATGAAGGCTTGCATTCCTCACTAGAACCTTGATAACAGTTATTTTACAGGAATAGATAGGCTGACTCATGACTAACATTCCTAGAGACTATTAGACTCAATTAACCGGCTCGAAGAAATAAAATTAGGCGTGCAGTCCCGAATATTAACTCCTCTTCCAGTTGTGTGCGTCCAAGGCTCACTAATTACCAAGTTTCTTCATCCGGGTTATTGGAATTGCTCCAGATTTCCACATCTAAATCATTGAGATACATCAGAGCCGTTTCAATCTGTTTACTTGTACCGTTAAGTTCCAAGTCAAACCAACCATCATCTAAAGTTTTGACACCCAACAAAGCGGCATTAAAATTAACCGTCAAACCGTATTCAGAAATTAGGTTAGAGATGACAGGTTCCTGATGGTATTCTTTAGGAACACGAATGCGAATGCGGGTTTGAGTTGGTCTGCTGTCACCACTATCAGAGTGGGGAATATCTGATTCTTGGGTTCTGTGAAAATCGCCGATCGCCTCAAATTCAGATTCGCTAGTGTTGTGAGCTAACATTTGAGCCTCCTGATGTTTGTTTCAGTTTACATTTTGCACCAATATCTTGTAGGGTGCGGATCTGCGATATTTTCGATATTCCAACCAGATTGTCGATAGCGTCGCAGCTTAATAATGACTGGTTTGAGGGATGAGGTTGACAGCGCACCCTAAAGCCCTAATGACTAATGACTAATGACTAATGACTATTCTGCAACTTCTTTGATCCTAGTTTTTCGTTCTAAAATCTCCTTAAGCACGAGGGTAACAACTGCTAAAAGACCGAGAACCACCGCAGCCGAAAATGCGGCTTGTGTCGCGTACTGCTTGTAAGCATCCTCTACAAACAAAGGCAAAGTTTGCGTTTTTTTAGCAATATTTCCCGACACCACCGAGACGGCTCCAAATTCTCCCATTGCTCTAGCATTGGTCAAAATTACTCCGTAAAGCAATCCCCAGCGAATACTCGGAAGCGTGACATTCCAGAAAATTTGCCAGTCATTTGCTCCCAAAGTTTTCGCCGCCTCTTCTTGATCTGTTCCCACTTCTTCCAAAACAGGAATCACTTCGCGCGCCACAAAAGGCAAGGTAACAAAAGCAGTAGCCAGCACCATTCCAGGGAAGGCAAAAATAACCCTGATATTGGCCGCCTCCAGCCATGGCCCGAACCATCCCACTCGACCGTAAAGCAGTACAATCATTAAACCTGCAACTACGGGAGATATGGCAAAAGGCACGTCTAAAAGGCTGATTAATAGCGTGCGGCCCCGAAATTTATTGCGACCAATTACCCAGGCTGCACACAAACCGAATACTGTATTTATAGGCACAACTATCAGAGAAATTACCAGGGTAAGTTGCGCTGCGTGCAGAAAATCCGGCGAGGTTAAGTTAGACAAAAATGGCTCAAACCCCTTTCTGAAAGCTTGATAAAAAACGTTGAGAGTGGGGATAAATAAGACCAGAGCGAGATAGCCGATCGCAATTCCGATCAAAGTTGGTTTTACCCAAGCTTTTTCCTGACTCCGGCTAGAACCACTGGGCGGAAATGTGTAACCAGCGGGTGAATTGATATTAGCCGTCATAGCGTCTTCTCCATGCTTGTAATAGATTTATGGCGAACAGCATTGCCAGGGAAATAGCTAACATGAAAGTGCCGATAACTGTTGCTCCTGCATAGTCGTACTGTTCCAACCGTTGAAAAATTAATACTGGTGCGATTAAATCTTTGAACGGTATGTTAGAAGCTACGATTACAGTAGAGCCGTACTCGCCAACCGCTCGCGAAAATCCGAGTGCTACTCCGGTTAAAATAGACGGAAATAGCGGCGGCAAGACTACTCGCCAGAAGGTTTGAAATTGAGATGCACCTAAGCACCAAGCTGCTTCTTCGATGTCTTTTTCCATCTCGTTTAAAACTGGCTGTACGGTTCTAACTATAAATGGCAAGGAAATAAATATCATCGCTATACCTACGCCCAAGCGAGTAAAGGATATCTTGATTCCCAAAGGTGCAAAAAGCGAACCAATCCAGCCGTTATCGCTGTAAACTGTGGCGAGAGTTAAACCGGCAACGGAGGTGGGCAGTGCAAAAGGCAAATCGACGATTGCATCGACAATCCGTTTTAAGGGAAAGTCGTAGCGGACTAATACCCAGGCAATTAATGTGCCGAATACTCCGTTAATTAATGCCGCAATTAATGCCGTAAAGAAGGTGACATCGTAGGCGGAAAGGGCGATCGGACTGGTGGCAATTGCCCAAAATTCGGCGGGGTTTGCTGTGCTGGCTTTCAGCAGCATTGCTGCAACTGGGAGCAATAGCATTAAGCTGAGGTAGCCTAGGGTGATTCCCCAAGGTAATGTGATTTTGCCGATCGCCCTTTTGATATGCTGAATTGGAGATTGAGGGTTACTGGTTGGAAATGATACAGCCATAAGTGAAGAGTTTTGAGTTGGAAAAAATAATTGCTGTAGGGTCGGGTTTTACCAAAAATAATTGCCTAAAACCAATCATCTCGTAAACCCGCCCCGGCTACTACTGTCTAATTGAACCTTGAATTTTGTCAAAAACAGCTCCGTCATCGAAGAATTTCTGCTGAATATCTCCCCAGCCTCCTAAGTCTTGAGCTGTAAATAGGGTTTTGATGGGAGCATATTTTTGGACAAATTCTGGTTCCGCCGCTACTGTCGCATCTACTGGTCGAAATCCTGTTTTGGCAAATTCTCGCTGCGCTTCTGGGGTGTAGAGAAACTTGACAAATGCTTCGGCGACTTCGCGAGTCCCGTGTTTATCAACGTTTTTATCGACAATGGCAATCGGATTATCGATCGACACATTCACGTCTGGAATAGTATAAGTCGGTTTTTCGCCTTTCTCACCAGCCAAAATAACCTCGTTTTCGTAATTAATTAAGGCGTCGCCTTGGCCTTGTTTGAAAAATACATCGGTGGCTTCGCGGGCGTCTTTAGTCAGGATGGGGACGTTTTTGTAGACTTTAGTAGTCAAGTCTAATGCTTTGGTTTCGTCTCCTCCGGTTTTAACAACCGAACCCCAGAGTGCGAGGAAATTCCAGCGTGCAACGCCTGATGTTTTGGGATCGGCAGTAATCACTTTTACTCCGTCTTTGCTTAAATCTTCCCAGTTTGTGATGCCTTTGGGATTGCCTTCGCGGGTGACTATTGCTCCTACGGATTTGCTGACTATGCCTTCGTTGGGGACTTCTTTTTCCCACCCAGGCTCAATTAGTCCGGCTTTTTCGATTCTTTGAGTGTCGAGGGCGAGGGCTAGGTGTACGATGTCTGCTTCTAAACCGTCAATTACGGCGCGAGTTTGGGAACCGGAACCGCCGTAGCTTTGGTTGAAGGTGACGGTTTGGCCTTTTTCTTTTTGCCATTGTTCTACGAATTTGGGAATTATCGCTTCGTGCGCGGCTTTGGTGACGGCGAAGGATACTAGGGTTAATTCTACGTTGCCTTTGTTAGCTGCTGGGGTAGCACCGCCTGGAGTGGCTGCGGGGTTGTTGGTGCTTCCCTGGCTGCAGGATGCAACGGCCAGACTTAAAGTTATTCCCACTAAAAATAGCGATACAAATCTTCTCATGGCAGTAAATGATTGATTTGTGCTGGCTGATCGCTGTTGCGGCCAGTAAAGGTGTTGAGTTAGGCGTTGCCACGGGCTCATTATATTTGTTCCTCTAGATAAACTACGGTTATTGGGTAGGAATACCGTAATTATGGTTGTGAAGTACGATTATAGACAAGAGCGAGTCAAAAGGCAACAAAAAAAACAAATTGGGGGAACTCAGGGTCGATCGCATATCCTGAAGTCTTTTCCGTCGGTGTTTTCGATTCAGATTCGGGGTAAAATGTAAAGTGTATAAATACTCTTATTGAGTTAAGGTGCTAAACTTGCGCGGCTGCACGATACGCCTGCATGATACGCCTTACATATACCATCGGCCGATCGCCCAAATGTAATAGCCCTGCCAAGAGTCCCCGCCCCAGCGAGATATGCCTGACTCGCGCGATCGCCCTTAAACTAAGAAAAAGTTTTAACTGGTATGTCCCTACCCCGCCCCGTCTCAGACACCCTAATTGAACTGTTGAAGCCTGTAGCCTCTGAATTGGGAGAAAGATTGGGGGCAAACGCTGTCAGCGAACGCTATGCAGAAATTGAGCCATCGGGTTCTTCAGCTTTGAACCAGCAAATCAAAAAAGACCCCCGCTGGATTAAAGCACAAATGAGATATTTGCAGCGGCAGCAGGCCAGAGAACAAGAATTAATCGCGATCGCCGACGCAGAAGAAAGGGTAAAGGAAGAACGGGCTAATCGAATTAAGGCACAAGAAGTAAGAGATAAGCGGGCAATTAGCCGACTTTGCCGCGACTTAATGCGGGAGTTTCAATCAGAAGCAATTCGAGTTAAGCTGAGCGAAATTCAAACAATTTGGGACAGGGACAACTGGTTTTCTAATTTGAGCAGGCAGGAAACTGAACAGATTTTGCAGCAGCAGCAGCACCGATTGCTGCTGTTAGTTGCTCCCGCAAAAATTAGCCAAGATTGCCCCGATTCGTTTCGCCACAATCTGAATATCGAGCTGCCGGCTAAGTTAAGAGCTTTTTTGAACCAGCACTACCCCCCGCACGGAGATTTGTGCCCGGTTCAGTTTTACGGAGACTATTTCAAAAAATCCATTTCTGATATTGATGTGGAGCGGTTGCAGACTGTGTTGTCTCCCGTACCGACAGCTATACTGTACAGCGATATCAGCGATTATGAAGTTAATTTTCATGTGGGTTTTTGGGGAGTCATCAATCAGAGCGTTTCTCTAGTGGCGATGCAGCCTTGGAATTGGGAAGAGGTTTATCACCAGTTGGAGGCGGAGGGGAAAGACAAAAAGCTGAGCCTGCGGATTATTCGGCAAATAATTGTGACTATTCACAAGTTATTGGCTGCTTTTTTAGCGGATTTGTATTATTTAAATATCGATTTTACTCACGAACCTCAGTTATTTAAATTACAGGCTGAATTTGCTCAGGAATGGTTTTCTAAAGATTGGGCCCAACCCTATATTGAAACTCTTAAAGAAATTCAGGAGCAGCAGCGAATAGTCTATAAGGGAGAGATGCGGCGGCTGGCGCTGCGAGAGGCGAAAGCTAGGGCGGAACGCCAGCGTTTGGAGGAGGCTGAACTCAAACGCAGAGAGGAAGCTGAGGCAGCAGCTAAGCGGGTGAAGGAATTAGCTCATAAATTAAAACATCAGAAATGGCGGTGTGTATTTACGCTGCCGGGACATTCATCGTTTGTGAATTCTCTGGCGATTAGCCCTGACGGCAAAATTTTGGCTAGCGGTAGTTGGGATAAAACTATTAAGATTTGGAATTTAGAAACAACGGAATTAATTGGCACTCTGACGGGACATTCCGATCGCGTAAATTCGGTTGCTATTAGCTATGACGGAAAAATGTTGGTCAGTGGCAGTTCGGACGAAACAATTAAGTTTTGGAATTTGCACAACGGCGATTTGCTGTGTACTTTTCCGGGACATTCTATGGAGGTGAATTCGGTGGCGATTAACCCGAAGCGCCTGGTAATTGCTAGCTGCGGCGGGGCTGATAATACGATTAAGCTGTGGAATTTGCGGAGTGGTGAGTTGCTGCGGACTTTGAAGGGTCATTCTGACAATGTGAATGCGGTGGTTTTTAGCCCGGACGGTAAAATATTGGCGAGTGGCAGTTCGGATGCGACGAGTAAGGTTTGGGATGTGGAAAGCGGCAAGTTGCTGCGGACTCTTTCGGGGTTGAATGTTGGGGTGAATTCTGTGGCGATCGCGCCGGATGGTCAGATTCTTGCTAGCGTGAGCAATGATTATACGATTAAGCTGCGAAATTTGCATAGGGGCAGTTTGTTGCGGATTTTAAATACTAATTCTGGGAGGGGAAAGGGTGTACCGAATTTAGGAACGAATGAGGCCCTGCATATTTTGAAGAATTATGTGAGTCGGGGCGAGTCGGTTGCTATCAGTGGGGACGGTTTGACTTTGGCTAGCGGGTGCGATGATAATACGATTAATATTTGGAATTTGCAGACCGGGGAATTGTTGACCAGTCTTAAGGGACATTCGGGTACGGTGTACTCGGTGGCGATCGCACCTTCGGGCAATTTGCTCGCCAGCGGCAGTGCGGATCAGACGATTAAGATTTGGCGCTGCGATTAGTTAATTGGCACTGGGCTGTGGGCAGCGGGCAGACAATTCCGGTTTGGCCTGTACGGGGAGGGGTTTTGAGCGAATTTGAAAAAAAAGTTGGCTGGGGGGGTTGCGCTAATGACTATAAGTTTGCTATATTAATTTTCACTGCTGGTGTAACTCAGTTGGTAGAGTAGCTGATTTGTAATCAGCCTGTCGCAGGTTCAAATCCTGTCACCAGCTTTATTAGTATAATTTTGATAGATATAACATAACTATCTACAAATCATAAGCTCTATGTTGACGATCGAGCAAATTGAAGCCGCTATCCTGGATCTACCACCAGATAAGTTTCATCAACTTTTGGAATGGTTTCTTGAGTTGGATTATCGGCGTTGGGACGATCAGTTAGAACAAGATATTGCTGGCGGTAAGTTGGAAGATTTAGCCCAGGAGGCGATCGCAGATTTTGAGGCGGGGCGCTATCGGGAAATTTGATGCACTACACGACTCGTCGATTTTGGGAATGCTACAACGCTTTACCTGAAACAGTAAAGCTTTCAGCCATCGATGTTACGAGTTACTTAAAGCCGATCCAACTCATCCATCGCTGCATTTCAAAAAAGTCGGCAAGTATTGGTCAGTCAGAGCCGGACAAGACTACCGAGCTTTGGGTATAGGGATTGAGCAGGGTATTTTGTGGTTTTGGATCGGCGCGCACGCAGAGTACGATCGGCTTATAGGCTAACAGTAACATCAATTTTACCTAACGCAGCGCAGGCTTTTTTCAACCATTCAATTGTTGCTGCATCAAGTACGGGTTCCAGTTTCTCGACTACAGCAGCATGATAATTATTCAACCATGCTAGTTGAGTCTTTGAGAGTCGATCGACATTTATCAATTTGCGCTCAAACGGAATATACGTCAGCGATTCAAATCCGTACCAAACCGTACCGTTTTTGGATGGCATTTCCCTGACAACATAGAGATTTTCGATGCGAATTCCGCCCCATCCCGGTTCGTAATATCCCGGTTCGATGCTCGTTACCATTCCCGCTTCCAGGGGATACTGCACAGATTTGCTGATGCCGTTTGGCCCTTCGTGGCCGGCTAAAAACGCGCCGACTCCGTGCCCTGTACCGTGTCCGTAGTCTAGCTGTTCTTGCCATAATACCGCACGGGCGATCGCATCTAATTGCGCTCCCGTTGTTCCTTTGGGGAATTGCTGCATTGCACAGTTGATGTGCGCGATTAAGACTGTTGTGTAGTGTTCTATTTGTAGCGCCGTGGGTTCTCCGATACTTACTGTTCTCGTATCGTCGGTTGTACCTGCTAAATATTGCGCGCCTGAGTCCAATAACAGCAGTTCCCCCGGTTTTAACGTTATTTCTGGGCTGGGGGTTCCATAATGTACGATCGAGCTATTGGCTCCCGCACCGGCGATCGTTCTAAAAGTTAAAGTCTGAAAATCTGTTTCTTGCTGGTAAAATTTTTCGATGCTTTCTTTGACATCAAACTCTGTCACTACATTACCATTTTCTAGCTGTTCTGTCAACCACTTTAAAGCCAAAGTTTTCGCTCGGCTTGCTTTGAAATTTGCTGATTTCATCTGCTCGATTTCAACCGGATTTTTGCGAGCTTTCATCCCTTCTACTGGATGAGTATCAAAAACTATTTCGATGTTGTATAACTGCGCTTCTTGATGGTTTAATATTAACTGGTACGTGCCTGCTGTGCTGTGTTTCTGGTCTAAAAGTACCCGAACTTTATGTGGCAAATTTACGCAAGTTTCTAATGTATGCGGATAGTCGGCGTAGGGAAGCAAAGTTACATCCGCCCGCAATTCTTGCTTGATTTCTGGTGAAATTCGTTCGGGATTTGTAAACAAAAACGCTGAATCTGTGGTAACAATGGCATAGGATATGAAAATGGGAATGTGGGGAATATCCGAGCCTCGGAGATTGAACAGCCACGCTATTTGATTCAAGTTGGTAATCGGAAGCACATCGATATTGGCTTTTTGCATCGCTTCCCTAACTCTGGCTAATTTTTCGGCGGCGGTTTCTCCTGTCAGGGATACAGGTAAGCTAAATATGGGTTCTGCATCAATCGCGGGTAAAGTCTCTGCTGTTTGCCAAGGAGTTTGCGATCGCACTTTGTCTGTCAAATTCTCCCGGATTGGTATGAGATCAATCTCCGCAGTTGCAAATTTTTTCACCCAATTTTGATATTGCTCTGTCGCTACAGTAAACGGGTCAAAACCCATGCGAATTTTCCTTGATTTTTCGGTCGATTCTACAGCCAGTTTTTCTAAAGTTTCAATTAAGGTTAAATTTCCTTCTAAGCCGAGTTTCGATATTTGAATAATTCCAGTATCGACTTGCAATTCGGCTTGTTCGTAATAGCGGGAATCCACAAACAACCAAGCGGAATCTTTGCCAACCAACAAATCACCAGCGGAACCCGTAAAACCGCACATCCAAGCTCGTCGCTGCTTGGCTGCTGGAACTGATAAATTTAAATGTTCGTCAACCGCTGGGATGTAATAGCAATCTAAGTCGTAATCTGCCATCAAATCGCGCAAATCTGCCAGTTTTGAAGCGGAAGTATCTTGAATCTTTGTATTTGCTTTTAAGTTAGTGGCAACCATTTTTAAATTTCCTATTTTACTTGTTTAAAATTGTCTTCAAACCTTTAACTAATCTCCTAATACCTGCGGTGGCGGTTGCTTTTTCCAAAGCACCATAAGCAACCCGCAAATAGCAGCCGCTATCCATGCCGAATGTTGTACCGGGAAGCACGGCTACGCGATATTCACGAATTAATTTTTCTACTAATTCCATTGTATCGAGTTCAGTATCAACTTTCAAGAAAAAGTAGAAAGCTCCGCAGGCAGGGGAAATTGTACACAAATTTTGGATGGTATTGAGTTCGTCTAATACGAGTTGGCGCACGGATGCGATCGCCCTTACATAATTATCGCAGTAACCTCTACCAATTTGCAAGGCTCCCAGGGCTGCATACTGAGAAATTACGGGCGGACAAATTAAGATGGTATCTTGAATCTTTCTCACTGAAACCAGCAAGTGTTCTGGTATTACCATATACCCGATCCGCCAACTAGCAAAACCGTAAGCCTTGGAGAGGCTAAACAGAGAAATTGTATATTCGTTGCTGTTGGGAAAAGCGGCGGGCGAACAGTGTTTGACACCGTTATAAGTAAAATATTCGTAAGCTTCATCGCTGATGTGATATATGTTGTGCTGGCGACAAATTTCGTTAACTTCCCGGAGTGCTTCGACCGAATAAACAACACCAGTGGGATTATTTGGTGAAATGGTAACTATGGCTCGCGTTTTGTTCGTAATTGCTTTTTTTATAGCATCGATATTAAGTTGATAGTTGGCATCGGTTTCTACTATCACTGGTCGGCAATTTGCCATAATTGCCGCCATTTCGTGGTTGAAGTAATAAGGTGATTGGATAATAACTTCGTCTCCCGCAGAAGTGATAGCGAGAATGGCGTTGGTAAATCCCATGTTACTGCCGGCGGTAACAACAATGCAGTTTTTGCTATTAATTTCTATGCCGTTATCGGTTTTTAGTTTGGCTGCGATTGCATCCTGTAATTGTGAAATTCCTTCCACGGCTTTGTATTTGTGATTGTCGGGATTTGCGAAAAATTCCGGGATTTTATCAAATGATTCTTGTGGCGGATTGTAGTAAACTACGCCTTGTCCTAATGATATCGTTCCCGGATTTTGGCGAATCAGTTCGCCAACTACTGGAATTATGGGCGACTGTACCGATTGCATTCGAGTCGCGTGATTTTTCATCATATATTATAGGGAATTCTAGGGGCAGGTTTCGTGATAATGTACGTCCTGAAGCAAGTTTACTATTTCACGCACTCGCCTCTCCGCTTCAGGATCTATGTACTTCTATTTTAGAACCTTGCGGGGATTTAGAAACTTTAACCTGTGCGGGCAATCTTTCGCCCAATTCTCGAACGTGGGTAATCACTCCAATCAGCCTTTCTCGCTGCCGCAAAGATTCTAAAATTTGAGTAACGCTTTCGAGAGTTTCGGTATCTAAAGTGCCAAATCCTTCATCAAGAAATAAGCTGCCCAAGTGAGTTCCTTGAGACAGTTTTTCTGACAAAGCTAAAGCCATTGATAAGGAAGTTGCAAAGGTTTCGCCACCGGAAAGAGTGCGTACTCGTCTAGCTTCGCCACCGTTCCAATTATCTGCTACCCAGTATTCGCCGTCTTGGTTTTTTAGTTTGTAGCGATTTTCGGTTAATTCTTGCAAAATTAAGGTGGCGCTGCCGACTAATTCTGCTTCTAAATGTTCTAAAATGTAGGATTGAAATTCGTTGGATTTGAGATTCTGCGCTAAGGTGTGATAAGTTTGCTCTTGTTCTGTGAAATTTGTGATTTGCTGTGACAGTCTTTCGGCTTGTTCGAGATTTTGAGCTGCTACTTGAATCCAAGCTAAAAGTTCGGCGCGGTTGTTGTTGGCTTGTTTGAGGTTTTCTTGGGCGGTATGTTTTGCCGATCGCACTTGTGCTAAAGTATTCTCATCCGTAGTTCTGCCTGCGATCGCCTCGCTCAAATCTTTCGCCCGCGTCTCTAACTGAATTTTTGATTCGCGGTGAGAGCGAATAGCATTTTCCCATTCTGATTGTTCCTTAACTGTCGCAACCGCTGCTAAAAATGTCTCTTCTGTGAAATCAGCCGCTGTTAATTTTGCTGACCAATCGAGGTTTAGCTGCTGTTTATGAGCCTGGGCTTGCCCAAAAGCCTCTCCAGCTTGTTGCTCTCTCTCTGCTGCTTGAATAACCTTATTTTGAGCAGTTTGATATGATTTTTCGGCCACTTTAAGCAGATTTGCCAAGTCTTGCTTGTCTTGTTCTAAGACTTTTGCTAAATTAGCATAAGGTTGATATTCCGTAATTTGATAAAGCGCATTTACACAACTTTGGAACTGCTGCTGGCGGCGGTCTGATTCGGCGATCGCATCTTGATATTCCTGCTGTTTAGCTGCTTGAGTCGCCACCGCCAAATTAAATCTTTCCTGAAAATTATCATATTCCAATGATGCCAGTTGGAACTGCTGTTCGGTTTCGCGGTATTGGCGATCGCTCTCTTTAAGGATTGCCAACTCCTGCTGCAACCCCAAGCTTTCCCACTGAGAATCTTCCAGAACTTGAGTAATTTGCTGCTGCAATTCGGCAACTCTATTCCCCGTTAATTCCAGCATTTGAGCAATTTCCGACTCTTTTTGCTGGCAAGCTGAAACTGTACTTTTTGCCTCAGCAGCCAACCTTTGAGCATCTTGAAAAACCTGATTTGCTGCCGCCAATTTCTGCCGCAAACCAGCGACATCGACAATATTAGAATTCGGCAAAGGAGGCAGGCTCTCGCTCTCAGGATGCACCCCCCCGCACACCGGGCAAGTATCGCCAGAATTCAGCGACATTCTGATAGCAGCAACACTCTCTAAACGTGCCGCTTCCGCATTAGCGGTTTGGGCCACTTCTAACTCGCGGGCGCACTCTTTTAACCTGATTTCTGCTGCTTCTAAATTAGTGGCAACCTCCACATAACTCTGTTGAGTTTTTTCCTTATCTGCGATCGATTTATCCAACTGTTGCTGCTGAGCTTTTCCCTGCTTGGTAATTAGCTGAAGTTCCATCAATAAGGGTGAAATTTGCTGCAATTGCTCTAAACGCTTCCCTCCCTGCGAATACTGTGCGAGCTGTGCCGCTGCTTGAGTAACTCGAAAACCCGCGCCTTGAATTTTAGTGTTAGCAGCTTGCAGGTCTTTATCTGCTGCCATAAAAAAGCGGAGTTTTTCCTGTTGAATTTTTTGGGCAAGCGCCACTTCTTTTTCTAATTGAGCGCGCTGTTCTTCATATACTTTAGCAGCAGCGAGAGCATCTTCGCGAGCCTTAATTTGTGGCCCTAGCACCTCTTCTTTCGCTTTTGCCGAGTCAAGTTGCTGCTGCTCTACTGCCAGCTCAGAGCGAGCTTTAATTAACTGCTTTCGCGCTGCCACCGAGGCACTTTCTGCAGTCTCATACTGACTGCGAGCCGATCGCACTAAAGCCCAATCTCCCTGCAAATGATTGGCAGCTTGCGCTCTTTCTAAACGCTGTGCTAAAATTGCAACCTCAGCAGAATTAGCATTTAATTTAGCCAGTTCTTGTTGTAGCTCTTGCCAGCGAGCAATTTGCGAAAATAGCTGTTCCTCTTCATCTAGATCCTTCTGAGCTTTCATCACAGCGCGATCCAACTCAGGCAACTGCTGCTCTAAAATCAAAAGTTGCGATCGTCTTTGAGCCACCTCATCAGCCGTCGGCGCACTCAAATCCGCTAGCTGCCTTTCAACCATTTCCCGTTCCTGTTTCAGCAACTTTGCCAGCTCATTTGTTTCCTTCCGCATCTGCTCAAAAATCTCAAATCCTGCTAACTGCCGCAAAATTTCCCGACGTTTTGATGTATCCCCTTTAATAAACTCATCAAACTTGCCTTGAGGTAGAACAATTGCTCGCGTAAAAGTATCAAAATCCATTCCTAAAATCTGTTCAATGGTATTTTGAACAGCAACGATACTCGTCCCCAAAGTTTCCCATTGACCATTTTGCCAGTTGTCCAAAATCACCTTGTTTTCGGGAGATTTCGGACGGAAACGCCACCTTCGCGTCACCCGATACTGTGCCGAACCCACAGCAAAATGCAACTGCACTTTTAAATTTTCGCTACCTTGGCTCGCCAAATCACTTACTTGTTTGCCGCTGCGAGTAGTAGTGCCAAAAAGAGCGTAAGTCATGGCATCTAACAGTGAAGATTTGCCCGCACCTGTAGCACCAGTAATTGCAAACAAATCGAGTTGAGAAAAATCTAAACGCTGTTCGCGGTGGAAGCTGGTAAATCCTTCGAGAATAAGTTCGAGTGGACGCATACTGATTTTAGATTTGGGATTTGGGGTTTTAGATTGTTATATTCAGGTCTACTGTCTTCCTTCTACAGTCTTCCCGATCCCCCCTAACCCCCCTTAACAAGGGGGGAACAAGAGTATTATCAAAGTCAACCCCTACTCCCCTTCTTAAGGGGGATTTAGGGGGATCTAGACTCGACTACAAGCGACATTGAGCGTGGGTTTCAGTCTTAAAACTATTTGAAATTTGAGATTTTGGATTTTGGATTGTATCTTTTTACCCATTTAATTGTTAACTGTTTCCTTAAACTTCTTGTACAAATTTTTAAATTCCTCCAATACTGCCGGTTTCGGTGTCGTTCCCAAGCGGTTTTGATAATAGTTGCAAAACTCTGCTGCCGCATCGAAATTATTGGGATCGATATTAGTTATTTCTGTCGGTTCTAGCGCTGCATCTGGATAGCGCGGTTCAATTAACAGCGCTTGAGAACAGATTTGGCGCACTCGATCGGCAAGTCCGATTTGCGGACTGTCCAGTTCGACAATTACTTTCAAGAAACCCGGATGATACTGATGAGCTTGTAAACTTTCATCGAGATTGTCGTTATGACATTTAAGCACTTTTAACGGCTTGTGGCAAGCCACAGGCTTAAATTCCACCTTTGCCTGACTTCCCGGCTCAACTTCTATCAAGCAAAATCCTTTTTCCTGTTCCGCTTCTCCAAAATCTAACTGAATCAAAGAACCGGAATAATAAGCGGGAGAAGTCTCAGAAATTCGCTGGTGAATGTGGATGTGTCCGAGGGCAACATACTGAGCTTCCGGGGGCAGAGTTTGCGCTGACAGCAGGTATTTTTCTCGCGTGTAATAAGCGACTTCGGATTTTGCCAATCGAGCGCCGTCAATGCTCATGTGTCCCATGAGAATATTGACCGTATTATCTCTAAACTCTCTGCTTAAATCTTCGAGTAAATATGCTACGATTTCGCGGTAATCTTTGCGGCGATCAGCATCGCCAGACTGCCAGAGAGAATTAGCATCTAACAGTCTTTGTTCGGAAGCAAAAGGCATCGCTCCCACACAAAGTTTACCGCTTTTTGTATTAATAGTAATTGTGCCACCGTCGGCGGAAAGCCTGGGTTTGCCTAAAGCGCGAACACCGGCGAGGGAAAGCAATTGCGCGATGCTGTCGATGCGGGATGCCGAATCGTGATTACCGGCGATCGCAATTGCGGGAATTCCTGCTGCTTGGAGTTCGCAGAAAAAGTTATAAGCAATGCGTTCGGCGTAAGCGGGAGGGTTGGGTACGTCGAAAATGTCGCCCGCAACGAGCACAGCATCGACATCCAAGGCTTTTGCTTGCTTCAAAATCTGTTCGAGGGCGATCGCAATTTCAAAAGTGCGATCTATCCCTCGAAAACGCCGCCCTAAATGCCAGTCAGCAGTATGAATTATTCGCATAGTACGAGAAGTATTTTGTTTATGTTAACTGAGATGTTGTACCATTTTCAAGAACGGGCATCTTGCCCGTTCATAAAAGCCTGATTTAAAATGGTAAAATATCTCAGTTTTAATGTTTTGTGCGATCGCGGTATAAATATCTGCCACAGTTTATGCCTCTTCCTGTTCTCTAATTGCTATTTCAATCTCATCAGAATATGCCTCAGCATAAGCCCAAGCATTCACCAAATCAGCGGCACGCAGAGTCGGATAGTCTTCTAAGAGTTCAGCCTCAGAAATACCTAAATCGCGAGCATTCACCAGCACCCAAACAGGAATTCGCGTTTGTCTGATGCAAGCATCGCCGCCGCACACGCCGGGAGTTTTTTGAATTCCCGACCAAAATTTTCTTAAACTTTGGGCTAGTAATTCTATAGCTTGAGCCTTCTCTTCGGGAGTTAAAGCTAAGAGTTGCGGTTGCAATTCTTTCAGTGTCGTATTTGCCGTTATTGAGTTCATAAATATTAATTTTTTTTTTTGCCATACAGGTATTCTAGCACTGGTGGCTAAATCAAAACTTTCATTCAACCGGCTGCACATCGTGAAACCGAGTATAATCAACCACCCGCCCTCCCGTCGCCGATTTCAAAAGAATATCTACAAACCGCATATTCCACATAATTTCAGACGCCACAAAAGAATGTCGCGCATGAATAGTTTGCGAAACTGTTTCGTCAATTCCTGTTAACGTAATTACAATTTCTGCTTGCTGTTCCATCAAGTCTTGAGCAGTAAGTTGGTACAAAGGACTGCTCTCCTCAATTGCGTGCATAACCGTCCAAGTTAATGCAAAAACCGGAGAGTGACTTCGCACCAATTGCAAATCGTAAAAACGCCGCATAAATTCTCCTTCCGCTGTTACCTCGTCACGGATCAAAGTAGCTCGCTGCTGCGCTTCTAAAATTTGGTTGAAACGCTGATTTGCAGTGCGGTACATCAGAGTCGGAACGCCGTTGAAAGGAGCGATCACAGCTACGCGGCTGAAGATAACTCTAGCTGTTGGTCTGGAAAATCTCGAAAAAGCCAGTCCCGTCACCATCGCGACTCCCCACAAAGCAAAAAGCGCTTGGATCGCGACTATAGTATTAGCGTAATCCGTGCGCGGATACATAGCGCCGTAGCCGATCGTCGCCATTGTTTGGATGCTGAAATAAAAGGCATCTGGGAAAGAACCCGGCCGCGCGTTAGCAATGCAATCTCCTCCCGCCAAGTAAGCTAAGGCAAATAAAGAATTCGTGACTGTATAGGAGAGACAAATCAGGATGAAAAATCGCGGCCAAGAAAGAGTTAGCAGCCTGTGGTAGAGGTCGGCAAAATGCAGGCGAGGTACTCCCAACTTGACAATATTTAAGGGGAATTGTCCTTGGCGACTGACTAAACGAGCCTGTGGCTGGTGATTGCGGTTGATTTTCATTGCGATTTGTAACTGCGGCTGTTTCAATTTGTAACTATTGCTTTGACCGGGAAAACTTATCCTTTAGACTGATGTCTGATTCCAAAAATTCGGATAAAAGCGGAGTTTAGAAATGGTTGAGCTTAACTGGCATGACTATCTCGTTATGGTTTCTTTTGTGGCTTCTATTGCGGGTCTAGTCCTGCTGGGTGATAATCGCAACTCGCAGCCAACGGACGATCGCACTTTGAGCGAGGAAATCCTAATCAAGATGAGCTTTACTTACTGGATAGTGTACTGCATCTCTTTCTTCGGGCTGAAACTTCACCTACCAGAGGATAGCTGGTTATTGCTCAGTTTGAAGCTGACTACGGTTCTTTCTTACTTGTTGACTGCTTCTAGCATACTCAGCCTGCCGCTGCAACGCATGGCTGTCCGACGAGTTGAAGATTAACAAAAGGTGTTTGTAGTGAGGACTTCAGTTTTTTCGATCGCGGTGAACAAAAACTCAAGTCCTGACTGCAAAGCTAATTGAGTTATATTACCGGGCAATAAGCTCACAGCTAGCTGTGAGCTTGTTTAATGGTTTATTATCCGAGGGATGCAGACTAACGCGCCCAAAATGGCTAGGGTCGATCGCACTCGCACTTGAAATTGCCATTCTCTTCCTGCTTTCCCTTGGCTGCGGCAATCTCATCGAGTATCCCTTGGCGAAGCCGGCGCATTAGCGCATAGCAGTAGATGGAGTTGGTGAGCAGCCTACACTGTATGCGATAGCATAGCGTGTAGGAGTCTGCCACTAACTTAGTTGCTTAGGATTTAAAGCCTTTAGAGCTTTTCTTTTTCTCCTGCGGTTTGGACTTTGACTTATTAACTTCGCCTAAAGCTTCCTGAAATAAGTTGTGCAGGTGCACGGGAACGCTGGCAATTTCCGGGAGTTCGGGTTCTAAGGGTTTTTTGAACTCTTCCAGCAAGGCATCTAAATCGCGATCGATCTGAAAATTAGTCCGCTGCAATACAGTTTGCAAAACTTGTTCTAATTTCGCTGGATTAACTTTAGCTAACCGTTGCCAAATCCAGACATTAATTGCAGGATCTTCTAGATAGTTACGCACCAGCTTTTCGTAACCGGGAACGGTTGAAAAGTCTTCGGCTGCTAGCAGTGCAGTAAATTGAGCGTAAGTAGACAAAAAGGTTTGTCCCCAGCGAGGATGAGAAAGTGCTGTCACCTGTTCGGCTTTCTTGAAGCGATCGGGCAATTCGACTTTTGGCATTACCATTTTTGAACTAGCATTGCTGTCGAGCATTACCTCAACTGCGTTAGCATCGGCACCTGCTGCGGCGATGGCGGCTGCTTTGACTTCTTCTCGATCGACTCCGGCATCTTCAACGATATCCGCCAGAGATTTACTTCCATCAACGCCGATATCAGCTAGGCGTTTTTTAGTGATAAATTCCTGAAATTCAGCCAACTGTTTATTCAGGTGATATCCCGATAGCGTTACTTCCTCGCTGCCAAAAAATTCGGTAAAATCTTCGTGGTACTTTTCTACCGAATCCCAAGCTTGCTCTAACAATTCCGGCGCATCGCTGTACAGGTTCTGTTTGTGATTTTGCTTGAAATTGCCGATCGCCACCGCCAACTTCGGCTTACCCAATTTCCCCTTCAGGATGGGAGAGCTCGAAAGTACCCACCAGTCATCGGTAAGGGGAGAAATCCGAGCCAGCAAGATTTCTCCTAACTTAAAGCGAGACATTTCTGCAAGAAAATTAGGACTGTTGGGCTTGACAACGTAGTGCTTAGCCGTCAGCCAGTTCATCAGTTCAAACCTGTCGGGGGAAAGTTGAGTGATTTCAAATAAGCCAGTGAAGCTTCTGTGCTCCCAACTTTCGAGCAAGCTACGATCGCTCTCGGTTAAATCCGGCTGACTTTCGACAAATAGGTCGATCGGCGTTTTGTCTCCGACTTTACCTTCGACGGTAAAACTGTCAATCACTTGATTTTGCTGAGCAATGTCGTAGCGTTCGCCGATCGATCGAGCAGCAGCATAAGCTTCCAAAGCTACCGCCAACTCTCCCTCAGCATCCAGCACAAAGTCAATTAAATTTTGCTTGAGTGTCCAAGCTCTTTCCAACATTTCATCCACAAGTAATACCAATTTAGAATGAGAGGATTTAGATTAACAATTATCGGACTTGAAGCCACCGATGCTTTACGATCCGGCTGCGATTGAAGAAAGCGCATCGCGAACAATAACAGAAATATGCGATCGATGCCTCAGTCCTGAATAAGCTTAATTTTAAGGCTAATAGTCAAAAAAAAATGCCCATCTCCAACAGAAGCATCCCGATTTGGTAAAAAGCGTTTATTACGAGTGCGATCGTCGAGTACAGCAAAGCCTCTGCGTCTCTAGGGAGTTCTCGCAGCGAACAGTCCTGTAAAATAAAAAAAAATCGTGCTGAAAAAGGCGATTTCAAGGGAGCATAAAAATACCCTCTCCGATGTAGAGAGGGGCTGAAAATCCCCAAAAACTTCGCTAAACTCGCGTTAAAAACTGTGGCACCTATCAACAACAGTCCAAGACGCTGCAGCCGGGTTTTTTTGCTCAAACACTTTCCTCCATTCCGGTACCAGGCTAAAAATAACCGGAACGCTTGAGTTTGTGTGTCTCCAAGACAGAGAAATACTTGGCGTAAGCCCTTAGCGACCGTCTTTGTCAATGTCGCCAGGAACAGCGCGTTCCACCCGATCCCAAGCGTCGCGCGTGGCGGGCTTAGCTTTTTCCCAAGTCACTTTAGACTTACCCCGATTTGTTTCGTAGTCGCGCCGCAAATCGTCTTCGATCTCGTGGTATTTCTTACCCGTAGCGCCATAGCGACTGTATCCTTCATAACCCGTGCGGTATGCAGGCTGATAGTCTTCGTAAGTCGCGCTAGTGTCCACGTAAGGACGGGAACTGTAGTTGCTTTGCCAGTAAGCCTCTTCTACCGTGGGGTCGATCGCCTCGCCCACACCTTTGCCCACCAAACCGCCGCCAAACGAACCCACCACAGCGCCTACCACTGCTCCTACAGGCCCGCCGATGGCACCGCCGATCGCAGCACCTGCCGCACCCGCACCCGCCGCACCAATACCCGTTGCGACTGGATGAGCCCCTGTTTCGCCCGAAATCGGGTCGAGGTTAGCATCAGGTTCATGTACCGTTTTTTTGTCATCGCTCATGATATTTTTTTCCTTTTATCTAACTGTAACTCTTAATTAAATTTACCTTTTAAACTCATCTCTATTCATCTTCCTTGAGGATGAATCTGCTAGCTTAAAAAGCAGGGAAATGAAAAAATAGTTCGGGACTCAAAAAGTAGTTTTACACGTTACTCTAAAGCGATCAGGGGCGCCGAGGCGCACCCTAGATGATTATGTTCAAGTGAGTTCTGAGCTCGGCTCAATTGTTTACTCACGGAAGCTGTGTATTTACCAGCAACTTGAGTTAGATATAAATCTCTTGATTTATTAGTTGCCCGTTACCTTTTCGATCAAATCTTCAGCTTTTTGAACTATGCCTTCTTGCGGGTGTTCTCCCTTGTACTCCTTTAAGCTTTCGTCGTAAGCTTTCTCGACCTTTGCAGGATTTTGAGAGGTTTTGACTATTTCTTCGTAAGCTGCTTGGGGATTCAGATCCTCGAAACTTTCTGCGGGGTCAGTAATTTTAGCTTCTGGCTGCGCCTGAGTTCTGTCTTGACCTGCGTAAGCAGACTGACTGGGTACTACCGCTAGACTTAGCAGACCAATGAACGCCAGGGTACAGACCAGCAAAATGCTTTGGCTCAATGTTTGTCCTAGAGCTTTTAAAACCCGCTTCATATCAACTTCTCCTGGTATTTTTTCGCAAAAATTATGGTGTTTGTCGCCCCTTCACTGCGATCGCACATTGACAACCTTGGTTCAATCGCAATCTTTGTCGCAGCTACCGCATCTAGAGCGAGCCAAAAGGGATGTTTCCCGTGACCTCCAATATCTTAAGCGCCTGCTTGTTATTATTACTTCTACCAAAAGATAGATTAGTTAGACAAGCGGAACTCATTTCATATCAGGGGCGATCGCAATTCCTGCGAGGAACCCTATCTAGGGGTTTTCTCATCAATTACGAAGCCCCTGACTCTTCTATTTAGGCGCGTCTTTTGCGTCTTCGCAGTTCGGACAAAAATCCCATTTCCCAACATTTTAAATTGCTAAAAATAACCTACCAACTACAAAACAACCTGCTCTATGTCTAGTTTTCTGTTCTGCATAGCTCGTTCAAATAGCTCAGTAGAAAGAGCTTGTTCTACCGACCAAACTCCGGGTTTTTCCAGTTTTCCTTCTAACATTAATTGAGCTATGCTGCCAGTACCGATGCCCGTAGCGACGGCAGCACTGGGGTGTACCGCTGTCGAGCAAACTTTAGTCGGTTTGCCGTTTTTGAGACCAGTCACTTGCGATCGCACTGCCACACCAACCCCACTAAAACTATTAGTAACACTGGTCATCCCATAACTGACGTAGGAGAGAAATTCAATCACGGAGTTATTTTTGAGCCAGCTAGCAGGCCAATACTTGGCAACAAACCAGGTAAGGTGATTGTAAAGGTCGGGAGACGTACCGAATTTAGTCACAACTGATTTGACGGCGAAAGTTTCGGGCAAAGTGATGGCTTCCGGCATATCGAACCAGTAAACCCCTGTGTTGCCGTAGGGTGCGGGAAATTCAATTGTTTCGCGATCGCTGTAGGGATTTACTTGCTGCCACTTGCGATCGGCCCAAACCTCAAAAGGGGTTTGCAGTCCTAAAAAAGTGGTTCTCATGACGGTAACGCCAGCACCGCCAGAACCTCCGACAACATAACTCAAATGGATATGTTCTGCTTCATCTAATTGTTCCACATCTCGGCGCACCATGCTATTAGACACACCGGGGAAAATGCCCGTGTTAATAATAGCAGTAATCCCAGCATTTTTAGCAGTTTCGCGCAATTCTAAAGCTCTGCGAGTAAAACTGCGGCTGTCGCTGACATCAGTATAATTAACACCTGCTTCGATGCAAGTTTTCAATACACTGGCGTCTCGGTAGTGAAAAGGCCCCGCACAGTGAACGACAAGATTAGACTCTGAAACAGCTTTTTGCAGGGCTGCACTGTCCGCTAAATCAAAAGTTTGGTACTGCACCCGATCCGGCGGCAATCCCGGCCCAATAGAGGCTTCAGAGTTGCGTCCGGTAACGGTAATTTCTGCGTCGGTATGGGTAACAAGGTCTTGGGCAACGCTGCTGCCAATTCGTCCCCGCCCGCCGACAATCAAAACTCGGTTTGCCATCGCTAAAAAAAGGGTAACGCCACTTCTCAGTTTCTCAACTTGGGGCCGGCGTTTTCATCCACATAAAGTATGAATTTATGAGAATGTCAGATGCTGGGGGATCAGTGGCGATCGCCCTGATTCGGAGATGGGGAGCGACTTCTACCAGCGACTTGCCTGTTTTGCTTTCATTAGAGGTTTGGCTGCGATACTAAGTTTAAAAATGGCTTCAGCGTTAACTTTTTCTTCTAATATTGAGAATTTTTTCGAGGGAATATGCTCTCTGATGACAAAATATTTTAACAGATTTGACGCAGCGCGAACCGCCGCCAGCCTTGGCGAAAGATGCAGCGGATTTAGAAAAGATATTGAGGGCGATCGCAAATCGTTTTCCCTTCATAGGGAATCAACCAGAAAAAATTATCGCACTTGCCCACTGATAAATCAATACAAACAAACGCAGATGAATCACATCTGCGTTTATCTGCGTTTATATGCGGTTCCTAAAAATCTTACTTCTCATTACTCCGAAATACCGACTTACCCTTCGCTTTCAGAGTGTTAGCCGCATCTGCGAAAGTCTGGGCGAAAGGCTGCTGCGAGTGCATGAAAACGCGAGCGGTATTGCGTCCCGGCATACCCGAAATTGATCCGCCCGGATGCGTTCCTGCCCCCGTGAGAAACAAACCGTCGATCGGCGTTTTGTAATTCGCCAACTCCGGCAAAGGACGGAAAAATATCATCTGATCTAGTGTCATATCAACGTGATAATAATTTCCCTTCAAAGCCCCCAAACGTTCTCCCAATTCCGCCGGACTTTCCACGTGGCGGCCGATAATTGCATTTTTGATATTGGGGGCGTATTCTGCTAATTTATCAATGCAGCGATCGGCAACTTGGTTTTTCAGCTCATCCGTCCAACCCGTACCGTGCTGGCCGGTTCCTTCAGCATTTTCGATCATGTAAGGAGCAAAAAATTCAATCCAAGCCGTATGATGTCCGGGGGGAGCCATTGACGGGTCTAGTACCGTCGGAAACACCACATACATCGATGGGTCTGAGTCGGGAATTCGGCCAATTGAAGGGTCGCTGTGAGCGATTTCAACGTGTCTCACCGAGTCTGCAATTAAAACCGAACCGATTAAATATTCGTCCCGATGATTCCAGCGCTCAAACTTGGGCATTTCATTGAGAGCTAAGTCTATTTTGAGAATAGTCTCGTTGTTGTTAACAATTTTGCGCTCCAATCTTTCCCGCAAATTCGGGTCAGCAGCATCGACATCGCTGTCATCCATTAAATGCAGAAACAAGCGCTTAGCATCAATATTAGAAATGACACCTTTTGTAGCGCGGTATTCCGTGCCGTTGGCAACTCGGACTCCCACAGCGCGACCGTCATCAACTAATATTTTCTCGACGTGCTGGTCGGTAAGTACCACGCCCGAGTATTTTTTCACTACACTAAGCAGCGCTTGCACTAATGCACCCGTCCCTCCGCGCGGTCTTGCCATGCCGGGATTGTGCCTCATTGCCAGCATAATTGCGCCTACAGCCAGAGTTTTTTGCGAAGGAGGCGCGCCGAGTTCTGCGGCGAATCTTGCTAGGGGTGCTTTGATAAATTCCTCGTCAAACCACTCGTTGAGAATGTCTTCCGCGCTGGTGAGCATCGTGCGAACAAAGTCCAGCGTTTTGTCGGGGGAACCTATTACTGAAAATAAATCTTTGAGTTTGGCAATATCGTAGTTGCCTGCAATATCTATGAGGGATTTTGGTGGCGCATTAAACATCGGAACCATTGCACCTAAAGCCCGCTGCCAAAAGTCTGTATATTCAGCATATTTTTTGGCATCGCGCTCGTTGTAGCGGGCAATTTCAGCACAAGTTTTTTCTACTGATTTGTGCGCTAAGAAATATTTGCCGTCGGGATGCGGACAAAAGGCAACTGGATCGCAGAAAAGATATTCTAAACCGTGTTTTTCCAGTTCTAATTCTTCTACAACTGGCCCTAAATGGATAAATTCGTGGTCGATCGCGCACATATTGAATTTAAAGTCCGGCAATTCGGGAATCGCAGCTTCAGTAGTTGCCGCGCCGCCGGGAACCGAACGTTTTTCTAACAACAAGACCGTATATCCCGCTTTGAGGAGATAAGACGCACAGACTAGCCCGTTGTGACCGGCGCCTATGATAATGACATCATACGTTTGCATAGATGAAGATATGGGGATAGGATATTTTGCTCATTTTACAAATGTTAACAAGTTGCCAGTCTCTACCGATAGAAATAGATTGATCTTAAGAGATTAGTTTGAGCATCTTACAAAAGAGATAGCCTGTCGCAAATTTTTAACTGCGATCGCCCTGATTTCCTCTTGAATTTACAGAGCGATCGCCAGAATCAAAACTAGCCCCAGTATAATACCGCATTTAGCCGCGTTTATCTGTGATTAACAAAAAACTTAAGCACCAGCAATATCTGCCCGATAAACCCGATTTTTTGAAACAACGAAGGAAGAGGCAAGAGGCAAGAGACAAAAGGCAAGAGAAAAAGTTTTGAGATTGTTTCCTTCCTCGCAACCCTGGGATTGGAAGGGTTAAGCCTTACAAAAATTACTTGCTCAAAACTCAAAACTAATTACCAATTACCAATTACCAATTAGTACCTTGAGAAATATTACTTTAGTTCCCGCAATGCCGCCTCAGCTTTTGTTGCACCATCATTGTTGCCTTGCTGGCGGTAAGTGTCGAGGGCTTGTTTAAAAGCTTCAATCGCTTCGGATTTGCGATCGCGTGCTTTGAGTGCCGTACCCATATTGTAATAAGCTTCGGCCCTGTTTGGATCGAGCTTAATCACTCGCCCAAAAGTGGTAATCGCTCCTAAAAAATCTTGTTTTTTCAGTTGAATTTTCCCGATTCCTGCGTGTGCTTCCACTAAATTCGGTCGCACCGCAATAGCCCGCTGATAAGCTACCAGCGCTCCGTCGAAGTCGTTTTGAGCCTGGAGAAGTTCGCCAATTTCTAGCTGCACTTCTGGATTCCGGGGCTCCAATTTGGCAGCTTCTTCAAAAGCTGCTAGCCCTTCGGAAGTATAGCCGGCACGCAGCAAAGCAGTGCCTAATTTTAACTGGACACCGGCTTGTTTGGGAGCGAGTTCGGCTGCTTGTTGGAGTACGGTGACAGCACTGGCAAAACTTCCCTGCTGGATCAATACTAAACCCATTGAAGAATAAGCTTGCCAATTTTTCGGATCGAGGGCGATCGCCTCTTGGTATGCTTTAAAAGAACCGCTGTAATCTTTTTGCTGAAAGAGTACCACTCCAAGACCGATCCGGGCATTGACATTTTTGCGATCGAGCGCAGCGGCGCGGCGGTAAGCTGTGGCTGCTGCAGGATAGTTTTGCAAATTCGCCATAGCATACCCTAATGCGTATTGGAAGTCAGCATTGTTCGGTTCCAGACCGATCGCTTGTTGGTAAAATTCTACTGAGGCTTGATAGTTGCCCTGACGCGCTTCTAAATAGCCAATACCAGAAAAAATGCGCGGGTTTTCGGTATCTAAACGTGCCGCTTCTTGATAAATGGTGATCGCCTTACTGTAGTCTCCTAGATCTACCAACTCGCGCCCTTGTCGCAGCAGAGCATCTAAATCTGAATTATTTTGAGGGTTGACTTGAACGGATGTTTCTGCTGAGAGCGCTATCTGCGGCGCTGCGATAGCGAATCCTGCTACTAGCAACGTACTGAATACCAAGAGACTTTGTTTGTGCACGGCCATGTGTTTCAAAGAGTATGTGGAATGGAAGAGCGAGTTGCTGTCAGCTTGCCAAGCTGACAACTTATGATTTACCAGGAATTTTTGAGCGGCGAGATGTAGTAAATCTACAGAACAAGACCCACTCAAAATATTCGCGATTGAGGCCAACTGATGATTGTAACAACAACTGATATCATCCAAGGAGCAGAAATTCAATCTTATCTGGGAATTGTAACTGCTGAGGTTGTCTACGGCACCAATGCCCTGCGAGATTTCTTCGCGGGCATTCGCGACATCATCGGCGGACGCACCGGCAGTTACGAGGAAGTGTTTCTCAAAGGACAGCGAGATGCCCTCGCGGAACTGGAAAAACGGGCCCAGCGCCTCGGCGCCAATGCCGTAATCGGGGTGGAAGTTGACACCGGCACGATTAATGTAGACTCCAGCGGGGCTTTACTGCTGATTACTGCCGTTGGGACGGCTGTAAGACTGCGCTAAGCTGTCCTTTCTGTATACGTCCGCGAACTTTTCTAACTGGATAAAATAGTTATCCGTCATCAGTCATCTGTCATCTGTCATTAGTGGCTGGCTGGGGGCGGATGACTTTTTTGTTTCTTTCTTCAGACATAGATACTGGTTATTTCCCCAGGCAGATATAGTTTTTATCAATCTCAGCCACAATCAATGGTTAAGGTGAAAGATTGTTAAAAATTAAAGCAAATCTCAGAGGAAAGAAAAACCTATGTCATACGTAAATAGACCTGTAGATAACGTTGGTACCGAACCCGTGGTCGTAAATTCAGTGATGGAATACCACGATCGAGTACGTTGGGGCCCGATTTTTTCAGGTTTGGTAATTGCGATCGGCACACAACTGGTATTAAGTGCATTGGGCGCTGCGATCGGGTTGAGCAGCATTGCTAATTCAGGAGCTCCGCGCACTATTTCAGGGGACGTGGGTACCGGCGTCGGAATTTGGTCAATTATCAGTTTGTTAATTAGCTTAGCCCTTGGCGGTTGGGTAACTGCTCGCGCTTGCGGCCCTATGAATCGCAACACAGCACTTTTGAACGGAGCAATTTTGTGGGCAACGACCTTAACAATTGGCTCTTGGCTGTTAGCAAATGGCGTGGCCGGCACTTTTGGCGTCATAGCTGCGAATGCGGGAGAAGCAATTAATCAAGCGCAGCAAAGCGGGGTCGATTTGCCGAACCAAGCGCCTAACGTCACTGCTCAGGATACTCGCAATATCGCTGGTAATGCTGCGAAAGCTGGTTGGTCGTTTTTATTCGGCTCACTATTGGGTTTAGTTGCTTCGATGGTAGGAGCATCTGCCGGTGCACGCACTCCCCGGAATTACTCATAAAAGTTTCGTCAGATACGGAAAGTTCATATACATGAAAGCACTTTTGTTAAGGTGCTTTTTTGTTGGTTTTTCCTTCCCACGTTCTAGCAGGAAAGGCATTTCTGGAGGCATAGCCTCCAGGTTTTTAAGTTGAGGAATATTGAGGCATAGCCTCTGGATCTGCGTTACCAGGCAGAGCCTGGGAACGAGGAGAAGGAACGAGAAAAACGACAGAAAAAAGTGTGAAGCCCACCCTATAAATTAAGCGGTGAAGTATTTGGCGGCTGGGTGATAGGTGATAATTGCGGTTGTTGATTGTTCGGGATAAAGTTGTTCGCTTTCATCCATGTAGAGGTTGATACGATCGCACTTTAACAATTCCAGTTGCTTGTACTGATCCGCCATGTTCGGACAAGCGGGATAGCCGAAACTGTACCGCGAACCGCGATATCTTTGTGCCAGCATATCGCGAATATTGTCCGGTTCTTCGCTACCAAAGCCCAATTCGCGCCGAATTCGCGCGTGAGTCCATTCTGCTATTGCTTCCGCTGTCTGTACCGCTAACCCGTGAAAGTAGAGATAGTCGGTATATTGATTGTTAGCAAATAGCTTTTGCGCGTACTCCGTAGCAATTTCTCCCACTGTCGCTACTTGCATCGGAAATACATCGATTTTACCCGATTCTTTGGGCGCGAAGAAGTCGGCAATGCACAGCCGTCGCGCCGATTTTTGGCGGGGAAATGTGAATGTTGCAGCGGGTGTCGATACATCTTGCCCGTTATTCATAATTTCCGGGTCGTACAAATGCAGGGAATTGCCTTCAGCTTGACAGGGAAAATACCCGTAAATTGCTTGCGGATGCAGTAACTTTTCGGTAAGAATTTTGTGTTTCCACTCGGACAATATGGGATAAACTGTTTCAGCCAAGAAAGCATCGTATTCTTCCCGCGATTGGTCCTTTGGCTTGCGGAACTGCCACTGACCGGCAACTAAGGCTTGCAAATCTAAGTGCCAGAAAATCTCCTCAAAGGGGATGTCTTCTCCCTGCAACAGTTTCGTCCCCCAGAAAGGAGGAGTCGGGCGATCGATATCTGCTGCAACTGCTTCGGATCGCTTGGTATCTATCACCACAGGAGTGTCTGGTTTTCCAGCATCTTCTACAGAATTTTCTGGCGCCGCTTTAGCTTCTTTAACCGCCCCATTCTCCTGCCCTATTTCATCTAAAAATCCCGCCAAATCTTCCCAGTTACCAGCAGATTTGGCTGGCATGAGTTTCTCCATAAAGTGCAAGTCAGAAAACGCATCTTTGCCATAAATTACTTTACCTTGGTAAGTATTTTGGCAGTCTTCATGTACAAACTTGGGAGTCAAAGCCGCGCCGCCCAAAATTACCGGAACCGTGATTCCTTTCTGGTTGAATACTTCCAGATTTTCTTTCATGAATGCGGTGGATTTTACCAGCAAGCCACTCATCGCAATACAGTCAGCTTTGTGCTTTTCGTAGGCTTCGATGATATTGTCAACTGACTGTTTAATACCCAAGTTAATCACTCGGTAGCCGTTGTTTGATAGGATAATATCAACTAAGTTTTTGCCGATGTCGTGAACGTCGCCTTTGACAGTAGCGATGATGAATGTTCCTTTGGCGTTGTCGCCGGATTCGGACTTTTCCATGTACGGTTCTAAATAGGCAACTGCCGCTTTCATGGTTTCTGCTGACTGCAATACAAATGGCAGTTGCATTTGTCCAGAACCAAATAATTCTCCGACTACTTTCATCCCGTCTAATAGGAAAGTATTGATAATGTGGAGAGGCGGATAGGTTTCTAATGCTTTGGCGAGTTGGATGTCGAGTCCGATGCGTTCGCCGTCGATGATGTGCTGCTTGAGGCGTTCTTCTACCGGGAGGCTTGCGTCTTCTGTACGATCGCGCTTTGTGGTTTTGCCCGCAAACACCGTTGTCAGGTCGCCCAAGGGGTCGTAAACGCAAATATCGCCGTCAAACTCCCGTTCGTCGTAAATTAGTTTACGGCAGATTTCTTGGTGTTTGGGGTCGATTTTGGCGAGGGGCAAAATCTTATTAGCGCTGACAATTGCCGAGTCCATCCCGGCTTGCATTGCTTCGTGCAAAAACATCGAATTCAAAACTTGCCGCGCCGCCGGATTTAAGCCGAAGGAAATGTTAGAAACTCCTAAAATTACGTGACAACCTGGCAATTCTTGGCGAATGCGGCGGATGGATTCGATGGTAGCTTTGCCGTTTTTTCTGTCTTCTTCAATCCCGGTGGAAATGGGCAAAGCTAGGGTATCAAAAAAGATTTCCTCGGCGGGAATTCCGTAGGCGACGGCGGCGTTATAGGCGCGTTGGGCGATCGCAAATTTTTGGTCGGCTGTTCTGGCCATTCCGTCTTCGTCAATTGTACCAATAACTATGCCCGCGCCGTATTTTTTCGCCAACTCCAAAACTTGATAAAAACGCGGTTCTCCGTCTTCGTAGTTAGTGGAATTCAGCAAGCATTTGCCGCCCGCAACTTTTAAGCCAGCTTCCATCTTTTCCCATTCTGTGGAATCCAGCATTAAAGGGAGAGTTGCATTAGTCACAACGCGGGAAACTAATTCTTTCATGTCTCGCACGCCGTCGCGGCCGACATAATCAACGTTGATATCAAGAATGTGCGCGCCTTCTCGCACTTGTTCCCTGGCCATTGCTACTAAACCATCCCAGTCTTCGGCGTTTAGCAAATCGCGGCATTTTTTGGAACCGCTGGCGTTGAGTCTTTCGCCGACAATTAAGAAGGAATTCTCTTGTTCGTAGGGTTGGGCGCTATAAATTGAAGCGGCGGAAGGTTCCCAAGTAATTTCGCGGATTTTGGGTTTAAGAGTTTTGCCAATTTCTGATAGTTCGCGGATGTGATCGTAGCGGGTGCCGCAGCAGCCACCGATGACTTGCACGCCTAAGTCTTCGACAAAGCGCATCAAGGCCATTTTTAATTCTATTGGCGTGAGTTTGTAGTGCGCGTGGCCGCCGATGTTTTCGGGTAAACCGGCGTTGGGAACGCAGGAAACGACGAAGGGTGAATGTTCGGAAAGGTATTTGACGTGTTCGGCCATGCGATCGGGCCCGGTGGCGCAGTTGAGGCCTAAAATGTCGATCGGGTACGGCTGCAAAATGGCTAGGGCGGCGCTGATGTCGGAACCGACTAACATTGTGCCGGTGGCTTCCATTGTGACTGATACCATTAACGGAATTCGCGCACCTTTTTTCTTAAATACTTCTTCAATGGCATTTAATGCTGATTTAATTTGCAGCACATCTTGACAAGTTTCGACGATAAATAAGTCAACGCCGCCGTCATAAAGTCCTTCTGCTTGTTCGGTAAAAGCGGTGGTGAGTGTGTCGAAATCGATGTGTCCTAATGTGGGCAATTTGGTGCCTGGCCCGATCGATCCTGCGACAAATCTCGGTTTTTCTGGTGTGGAAAATTCGGTGGCGATACCCTTGGCGAGTTCGGCTGCTGTTTTGTTGAGATAATATGCTTTGTCTGCCAAATCGTATTCGGCGAGCACGATGGAAGCAGCGCCGAAGGTGTCTGTTTCGATGACATCGGCCCCTGCTTCGAGGAATCCCCGGTGCACGGTGGCGACGGCTTCCGGCTTGGTGTGGACGAGATATTCGTTGCAGCCTTCGTATTCTTTGCCGCCAAAGTCTTCTGCGGTGAGGTTTTGGACTTGCAGGTTGGTTCCCATTGCGCCGTCGAAGACGATGACGGGGCGTGAGGGGTGGTGGAGGCGATCGAGGAATTTGCTATTCATAAGCGGTCAAAAAAACGCAGGTGCTATATATTTACAATTTTATCTATTGTGCAATATTGTCAACATTTATGTGACTGTTGGCAAATGACTAATTACTGAAGGATTTAATGCTGCTAACAATAGTTCGTAGGCGCAAGCCGGGGCGTAGCCATCGTACCTGTAATTTTACCGATCGCCCTGGATTCTTGTCAAAATTCTGTTGTCGGTGAGGCTGCGGGGGGAAAACGGGCGATCGCAGGTGAGGGATTTTTTCGTTTAAATGTTGAGGAATTGCGGGAAAATGCGATCGCCACAATTAAACGAGTTATATAGCAATCCTAAATGACTCGTAAATTTTTACTCCACCCCAACCCTCTCCGAACCCGCTGGGAGTCCATAATAAATTTACCCATGATGCGAGGATTGATCTATAACTAAAGCATTAAGATTTCTTTCTCATTTTTCTGTTTGAAGACCTTTTAGGCAGTCGCTTAATTTCACTTTCGCCTCCTTGAATGTCTACTTTATTAAGATTTTCTTCTACTTCTTCTATAATTTCTAAATCAACAATTTCAACATCGCCCCCGCTGACTTCTTCCTCTTCCTCAATCTCCTCCGAATTCGGTGGATTTGGGATTAACTGCACCGCTAACCCAGAAGCTTGAACCGACAATTCTTCGATTTTTTCATTAATTTCAGCTTCTCCAATCCGATTCTCAATTTCCGCCACCACTAAATCTTCCTCGGTAGCAGGAAAGTTATCAATTTCTTGACTAATTTCAGTTTCTCTGATTTCCTTGTCTACTAGCTGCATGGATAACTGCTGCTTTTCCCTTGACAATTCATCAACCTTAGTCACAAGCATTCTAATCTGTTCGTTGAGAACGCGAATTTCTCGGTTTTGCTGCTGAATCATTTCTTCGGCATCAGCAAGAGTTCGATTTCTCTCTAATATAACCTCATCTTTAGTTTCTAATTCCAAAGCGCTCATAGCGGCTTTAATTACATTATAAAAATGCGGCTTAGATACATCAACTTGTTTAGCATTATGGCGGCTTTTCCCCAAAAGCCCAATCTTTTGTCCTTGCTTAACAGCCAAAACAAAACCTTGATGATTTTTTATTTTTAATTCTTTGACAAAATCAACTTGAACTAAACTGCAAATATATTTGTGACAGTCAAAATAAAATTCTGCTTTCATCAAAAAGCACCCCTTTCTGCTACAGTCCCGCAGAATTATAGCATGAACAAGGTTAAAACTCGAACAAAATTTATAAAAATAGGGCGGGCGCGGAGGGCTGTACCCTAATTTATAAATGTATGCGATGTCAAGAGTTATTCGGGACTTATGCGAAAAATTGTTTGACGCGCTACTTCTAGCAGTAATGGGCGCATTGCGCTCCTACAAAATTAAGTTGGGCGGGCAGGAATTTAAATATTTTGGCTTAGCAAAATTCGTCAACTGCGACATATTTGATAAATTAATTAATTGCTTTTTTTGCTGACATAAGCGATTTCCCATCCGTGACGATAATAAGCTGTTTCTAAATCAACTATTTTCTGTTTAACTTGAGGCTCTAATTCAAACAAGCTTAGCTGAATTGGCTCATTATTTTTTTTTACTTTGTTAAACTTGCTCAAAAGTTTTTGTTCTAAATGCTGGTGCGATTCTAAATTGCCATCTGACAGAATGTGATTAATTTGTAAATTAAATACTTTAAGTTGGCGACACACTAAAATAGTCCGGTGACAAGTAATCGGGTCTTTTTCCGCACACATTAAACTGATTTTATAATTGGCTGCCCCTTTGAGCACGCGCTGAATTCCTGCTGCAAATAGAGGAGTTGCTGCTATGCGATCGTATAAAGCTTTGCCGCTAGTATCGTAACAGCTTAAATCTTCGGGTCTCGCGCCCAACTCTTTGCCTAAAAAAACATATTGAATGCCGAAAGTTGACAGAGAAGCTTTAATTTCGGATTTATTAAAATGAGGTAAATAACGGCTAAAAGGATGCGATCGCACGTCAGCAACCGCCGTAATTCCGTGTTGTTGCAGCAGCAAAACAAACGCTTCAATACTTAGATTGGAGTGTCCGATCGTAAATAATTCCATTGCTTCGATCTGACTATGCAGTCTTTGGCTTGCGGATGAAAGTTTGTGTAGCCCAGTTTTTGCAATTGGTAGACTTCAAGCTGTAGGTTTCTTTAGCAACTTTTGAATTAAAAGTTGCACAGCCAGCAGCATCAAACCCAAAGATGCAAAAGCAAAAACACCCGCACCCAAAGCCACAATTCCCATAACTAAAGTTCGCACAGCCGCGCCAATATTAATCGCAGTCACATTGTCAGAATGAATGGGGGAATTTGCAAAAGTTTGGACGATCGACAAAGTTAGCGCGTACAAAGCCGCCGCAAACCCGCCCGCGATTAGCGAACCCATCACGCACCGCAAAATCGTCGGCGGCGGCGAAGATGCAGAGGTTGCATCCCCAGCCGGACTCAGAGGTTTAGAAGTAGAATTTGGATTAGTTAAATCAGTCATGGCGATTTTAGATTTTAGATTTTAGATTTTAGATTTTTGGTTAATTTACCAAAACAAAAATCTCTGTTGAATGACATTTTATCAGTTCTTCGATCTCCATACACTCTGCGAAAAGTTAGATTAATCTTGACCCTCGCCTGTTAGACAGGTTTA
Organism: Microcoleus sp. AT3-A2; assembly: GCF_036705685.1. NCBI lineage: Bacteria > Bacillati > Cyanobacteriota > Cyanophyceae > Oscillatoriales > Microcoleaceae > Microcoleus > Microcoleus sp. AT3-A2. The sequence goes on along the minus strand of NZ_JAUBVF010000013.1, from coordinate 52,001 downwards.
ACGGACGATCGCGATCGCACCCTCTGCGAGTTACACCCTCGAAATCGGCGGTTTCGTCTCGTTTCCCTGCGAAAAAATCTGAATTCCAGTATTGCTAAACGGTGCTACCCAAAAATCCAAATCGGGAGAAGCGATCGCACTTTTAACCCGTTCCATAACTTGCTGAGCCTGCTCTGAAGACTCGGCCAGCGCAAACACCGTCGGCCCGGAACCCGACATCATCGTTCCCAAAACCCCCGCCGACTCAAAAGCCTCCCGCAACTGCAACACCTGCGGGTACACGGGCAAAGCAACTTTTTCTAAATCGTTGTGCAGCAATTGACCAATTTTTGATCGATCTTTTTGGGCGATCGCCCCCACCATCGGGCCCGAATGCAGCCGTTGCCGGCGGCACTCCAAATCTGCCGCTGCACAATAGGAACTACTGAACTGCTGGCGATAAGTTTGATACGCCCATGCCGTAGAAATACTGAGGTTGCGGTACTTCGCCAACACCACAGAAAAGCCACCCAAATCAGGCAGCGGCGACAGTTGATCTCCGCGACCAGTTGCCAAAGCCGTACCTCCAGCAATGCAAAAAGGCACATCCGAACCCAAAGTTCCCCCCAACTCTTGCAACTCCGACTGAGTAAGTCCCAATTGCCACAGCAAATCCATCCCGACTAAAACCGCAGCCGCATTGGCAGAACCGCCTGCAAGCCCCGCCGCCACTGGAATCTGCTTGTGAATGGCAATCTCGACTCCGCCGTATTTCGCCAAAGCATCAGGGAATTGCTTCGCCAACAAATCCGCCGCCCGGTAGGCCAGGTTATTCTTATCAGGAGGGACTTGCGGGTGATCGCAGCGCACGCGAATCGTGTCCGTACCGATCGCGCGCAAGTCAATTCGATCGGCTAAATCTATGCTTTGAAGTACCATCGCCAGTTCGTGATATCCGTCGGGGCGATCGCCTATGATTTCCAGATACAGATTGATTTTTGCTGAAGCTAGCAGAGAATATGAACGCATAGGTGATTAAGCCGCAGGTGAAAGAAACCCCTGGTTGAAATTAATTGACACCAGTCCGAGTCCATTTTCTCACAACTCAAAGGAAATATTATGCAGGAAATGTGGAAAACTTTTTTTAGTTCCGGGTCATTTATTCCTCACGGTCACTGCTATCTCTGGCAGACGCCGTTAGTCTGGCTTCACGTTGCCTCAGATTCTATAATTGCACTGGCGTATTTCTCTATCCCGATTACACTGATTTATTTTATTTCCAAACGCGAAGATTTGCCCTTTGACTGGATCTTTGCCATGTTTGGAGGCTTTATCGTCGCCTGCGGGATCACTCACATATTTGAAGTCTGGACGCTTTGGCATCCTACCTATTGGCTTTCAGGAACAATGAAAGCAATTACTGCCGTTATTTCCTTTGCTACAGCCATACTTTTGGTAGACTTAATCCCTCAAGCCTTAGCACTTCCCAGTCCCGCACAGTTAGAATCCGCCAACCGACTCCTAGAAGCTGAAATTGTTGATCGCCAATTAGCAGAAGCTGCACTAAAAAAAGCCAAAGAAGAATTAGAAACTCGAGTTGAGGAACGCACCGCAGAGTTAAAGTCTCAAACTCAACAGTTAGAATTGACAAACCGACTCCTAGCATCGGAAATTGTCGATCGCCAATTAGCAGAAGCTGCACTAAAAAAAGCTAAAGAAGAATTAGAAATTAGAGTTGAGGAACGCACCGCAGAGTTAAAGTCTCAAACTCAACAGCTCGAACAAGCATTGTCTGAATTGCAGCAGGCTCAATCCAAGCTAATTCAAAGCGAAAAAATGTCATCTTTGGGGCAATTGGTCGCTGGGGTTGCTCATGAAATCAACAATCCGATTAACTTTATTTACGCCAATGTTACTCACGCTCGCGAGTATGCCGATACTTTGCTAGAATTGGTGAATATCTATCAAGAGCAGTATCCGAATCCCCTACCCACACTGAAAGAAAAAATCCAGTCTGTAGATTTAGATTTTATTATCTATGACCTACCAAAAATATTAATTTCTATGAAAAACGGGGCCGAGCGCATTCTCGGTATTGTCAAGTCGCTGCGAATTTTTTCGCGCCATGACGAAGCAGAAATGAAATTAGCCGACGTTCACGAAGGAATTGACAGCACACTGATGATTTTGCAAAGCAGATTGAATGCTAAGCCGGGCTTGGGAAAAATTCAAATCATCAAAGAATATGGCAATTTACCCCAAATAGAGTGCTATCCGGGACAGCTAAATCAAGTGTTTATGAATATCCTGGCTAATGCTATTGATGCTTTAGAAGATGACAGCCACAGCGAGTCGATTGCAGGCAATGAAGCTAATCGCCGCCTCATCAAAATTTCTACCAAACTTTCAGACAGTGAAGTGGTAGAAATCCGAATTAGCAACAACGGGCCAGAAATAACAGAATCGGTGAGGAACCAGTTATTTAATCCATTTTTTACCACTAAACCAGTAGGTAAAGGCACGGGATTAGGATTATCGATTGGCTATCAAATTATCACAATAAGGCATAAAGGCGAATTGCAGTGTATTTCTGCACCGGGGAAAGGTGCAGAATTTATTATTCAAATTCCGATTAGCCTACAATAAGCCTTTAAAAATTTCCATAAAACCTAAATTCAACTATTAGTATTCAGACCAAAAAATACTTAAAAAATACCCCGATATCCGAATTATTTAAGCATTCTGGTATCTAACATAATCCTGAAATTCAAACATCGCACATAATATTATTGCTCAACTCTACCCATTGAGCCACGCTTAAATCTTCAGCACGAGATTGAGGATTTATCTGTAACTCTTCTAACAAGTGAACGAGTTTATCTAAATCCACAGCCCCTTTCAAATTATTTCGCAGCATCTTGCGCTTGCTACCAAATCCCAACTTAACTAAATTCTCCAAATAGCGCGGATTAACCGCCGCAGTTTCTATCTGTCTGGGAAGCAGCCGCACCACAGCAGAATCGACTTTTGGCGGCGGAAAAAAGTCTTTAGACGGCACATCGCAAATTAACTCGCATTCTGCTAAATATTGCACCCGCACCGACAGCGCGCCAAAAGCTGTCGAACCCGGTTTAGCGTAAAGCCTTTGGGCCACTTCTTTCTGCACTAACAGCACGATCGAATCGAAGGGTTTAGCCGCAGGAACAGATATCGTTCCCAGCAGTTTTTGCAGGATCGGGCCGGTAATATTATAGGGAATATTGGCAACAACTTTATTAGGATTTTGGAATTTGGGAAAAGCCGTTAATTCAGCCTCTAAGTCCATTTCCAGGATGTCGCCTTGCAGCAGTAAAAAATTGTCGGTTTTGCCGAGTTGTTTGGCTAGCTTGAGACACAAATCTCGATCAATCTCCACAGCAACAACAGACTCAGCCGCAGGCAGCAAACGCCGAGTCAAAATCCCCGTGCCCGGCCCAATTTCCAGGACGCGATCGCGATCCAAAGAAGCCGCTTTCACAATCTTATCTAAGGCTTTCTCGCTTTTGAGCCAATGTTGAGCAAACTGTTTTCGGGGTCTGGTCGATCGCATTTTTTGAATTGTTGGAGAAATCTTAGCCTGTCATTCTATCACAGCTCTATATCTTTTCCTAACCTACGGTCATGTTGATTTTTGTTAACATGGGTTGAATTAAGCAAAAAACATGGGCACTATAATAAAGATAAACGATAAAAAATAAATTTATTTCTTCCCAATTCCCAATTACCAATTACCAATTACCAATTCCCCAAAAATGAAATTCCAACGAGTATTTGGTACATTACCCAAAACCACAGCCAGCGCCCCCGGCCGAGTAAACCTGCTGGGCGAACACACCGACTACAACGATGGATTTGTACTTCCAACTGCGATTCCCCAGCGCACCACAGTACAAATCGGCTTCAGCAGCGACGATCGACACCATGTTTATTCAGCAGAATATGACGAACTCATAAATTTTTCAGACGACGATACCATACCGCAAAAATTCGTCAGTTATATCTGTGGCTGCCTGAGACTTGTAGAAAAAGAAGGATACAAAATACCGCCAATAAATCTCTACATTACCTCGACTGTGCCGATCGGAGCCGGTTTGTCCAGCAGCGCCGCTTTAGAAATAGCAACCCTCAGAGGACTGCGCGCGCTGCTGAACCTCCCCCTAGACGACGTGCGGCTAGCTCAAATCGGACAGCAAGTCGAAATCCGATATGCCGGCTTGAACTGTGGCATCATGGATCAAATGGCGTCGAGTTTAGCAGACACCAACACCATGCTATTGATCGACACCCGCAGCCTCGAATGTCGCCCGATACCTTTTCCCGCGAGCACAGAAATTTTAATAATTGACAGTGGAGAAAGCCACGAACTAGCAGCAGGAAGTGGCTACAACCAGCGGCGCGCCGAGTGTGAGGAATCCGCGCGGATATTGGGAGTTAAAGCTCTCAGGGATATCGCCGACCCCCAAGCTGTCGAAGTATTGCCGGAACCCCTGAGAAGACGAGCGCGGCACGTGGTTACTGAAAACAACCGCGTACTCGAAGCGGTAAAATCTTTACCAGCAAAACGTTTTGGCGAGTTAATGAATGCTTCCCATGCCAGTCAGCGCGACGACTACGAAGTTTCGGTGCCGGCAGTAGACACACTGGCGGCAATCTTGCAGTCAATTCCCGGAGTCTTCGGCGCAAGGCTGACAGGCGGAGGTTTTGGCGGTGCTTGCGTAGCCTTGGTGGAGAGTGGGAAAGCGGGTGCGATCGCATCCGAGGCGATCGATCGCTACCAGCGCGCGGGTTATACTGGCCGCGTTTTGGTTCCCGAAGTTAAAGTTACTTCTTAACTCCCGAACTATCTCCCGACAAGGAAGGCCAGCGCACAGTCACGATCGTAGAATCCTCCTCGGCAGACCAATAATGAGGCACTCCCGGCAGCCAGAGAGCATAATCTCCTTCGCGAGAAAGCAAGATTTCTTGTTCTGGAAATTGCAGGCGAAACCGCCCTTTTACCAGGATAGAAAGCGTCGTGGCTTCCGCATTTACCGCCCACTGAGTCCTGCAATCTCCGGCGGGGTGAGTGCCCCATTTTACCTCTAAAACAGAAGTCGATCGCGGGTCATCTTCAGGAGTCATAAAGTGACCCGCAAACCAACCGCCCCGACTTGCACCTTCAGCGCCCGCATTTCCGAAAACCACTTGAGATGACATCAGCTAATCAGGTAAACAACAAAGATGGTTAGATCTGACATCTTGCACCATTTTCAATAAGCTTTTTATGGGCGGGCAGGATGCCCACCCCACAATAAATCCACTCTTTGTGGAACAGGCATCTTGCCTGTTCTGAAAATGGTGCAAGATGTTAGTTATATCTGACATCTTGCACCATTTTCAATAGACCTCTTGCAAAATAATTTTGTGCTACTATGGAAAGTTTAGCCATTTTTATAATCTAGCAGGCTGGGCAAGTTTAAGGAGATGCCAATCCACACAATAATTCAAAGTTTGACCTAAACTTGAGCAAACCTTTAAGGATAACACATATTTTTTTTGCAAGAGGTCTAATAAGCTTTTGAGGGGCGGGCAGGATGCCCACCCCACAATAATAAATTAATGCTTTGTGGAACAGGCATCTTGCCTGTTCTGAGAATGGTGCAAGATGTTAGTTAGATCCGGAGACACCATCTAACTTATTACTTGCGGCCCGAAGGTTGACCTTCCGTAGTCGCTATTTCCCCAGCTTCCATCAACTGCTTAAAGCGCCGCAACTCGTTGGCAATTAGCTGTTCGGGAGCTTCGCCAAATAGTTTAGCAGCGCCAGCACCAATTGCACCGCCCGGAGGGTTGTATTCGATGACAACTTTTACCTCTGTACCGCGACCCGCTGATGCCGGTTGAAAGCGCACAAAGCCAGAATTGTCAACATCAGCTCCTTCCACAGACGCCCAAGCAATTAAGCGATTTTCTTCTTCGCGGACAATCTCTGCATCCCATTCCACACTATTGCCCATCGGCGCGCTAGCAATCCAGTGAGAACGTTTTTCATCTATTACCGTAACGTGTTTGAGATGCTTCATAAACCGAGGCAAATTTTCAAAATTGCGCCATAAACGGTACAATTCATCAGCCGGTTTGTCGATCGTCACCGTCTTTTCAACTTTAATGCTTTGATTTGGATCTGCGGCCGACTGCAAGCCCTCCACAACCCCCAGCCCGCGAGCAGCTAAACCGCCGCCCGCAACCGCCAGCAAAGCACCTCTCAAAGAACGCTGCGACAAACCAAAAAGCACCAGCGCCCCACCGCCAATTAAAGATGCCCAGCGTTCGGTATCGCCGCTGCTACTTTGGTTTTGTTTGTCGGAATTTGTCATTGAAGTAGATTCCATTGGTTTAAACCTGGTAAATTAATAGCGGAAAATAGCAGCTAAAGGCGCCTCGGCCGGCACTTGTTCCGGCGGCATTGCGTAAACAGTTCCGCCGTTGAGAATAGTTTGAATTGCTGCCGCATTCAACAAATCTTCGTCGCCCAATTCTGCATCTGGGTGGATTTGCACCGCGTTCGTATCGGGATTAAAAGTACCCCACTGCTGAACACCAAGAGCAACAAACAGTCGATCGACTCGTCCAAAATAAGCAGCCGAAACAGCTTCTTTCAAATCAGCAGAAATTTTATCGCTTCCTGTCAGATCGTGGTATTGTGCGATCGCCTCTGACTGAGCCTGCAAAAACAAAGGTTCCACCAGCGGCCAAGCTTCTGCCCGTAACTCTTCCGGCTTGAGAAGTTTCTGATTGCCTGTAATTCCTTCTTCAACTAAATGCCGGTAGGTATTGGCTTCTCGGTAAAGCGGCAGCAAATACTCAACTCCAGCTAACACTAAAGGAGCTTTTTTGTCGCGCAAATATTCGTGCAGCGCCGCATCGATTATGTGGAAATACTGCAATATTTCATGCTGGCGCTCATCTTGATCTGGACTTCCTTGACCGTGAAAACTTCCCGGCTGCTGAAAAGAATTATTAGTGCCTCCTTTTGAAGTAGCAATCCGAAACTGACCATCTTTAGCAGTCGGGTCATATTGCAGAGCGTCATCAAGGCTTTTCGGCAAGTTTTCAACTTCAACTTCCCGAGCACTGTAAGCCGTACACTCAATCAGTCTCACTTCCTTCTGACTGAGAGCTAAAACATAAAATAAATTATCTCCTGTCAGCAGAGGCATCAGCGGTTTGACGTGAAAATTGTCGCTCACAACCACTAATTCCTCAAAATTCACCGGACAGCTATAGTAGCGGAAAAATCCTGAACCGACAAAAATCGCCAGCAGGTTGCTTTGATTTTCCCAAAATTTTTCCTGGTCAATTTCGGCTCTGACTGGCTCTAGCAATTGGGCAGCTTCTTTTTTGTCAAATCCGTACTCTACTATTTTGTCTTCAGCCTCTCTGATTAAATTTTTGAACCGAATCGGATTTTGTTGAATTTCTGTTCCTTGAGCGACTGGCATATAAATAGAGACGCACAATCCAGAAGATTGTTGTACCAGCGCTTTGAGTTCCTCTACAGATATTAAGTTCACCGCTGAAACTCCTTTGCTAAGGGGTTTTGTAATAAAAACAACCGATTCTTTAAAATGTATCTCTCCTGACATGGCCCCTGCGTCTGCCTAAAGTAATGATCGCCTGCTGTAGAGCCTTTCATCCCCGAACTAAAACCCGGTTTGCAGCGGCTGTTTCAATCGAACTGCTTATGACCTAAGATAGACGCGCCTAAATCGGGCATTATTTTACCATAATTTAATTTAGTCTGGTTCAAATACTCGTTATATATAATAATGAAAACAAAAATTTTTCTGGGGTTGCTCTGGGCAACATTTATTGCCTATACCTTACTGCTAGCTCCTCTCGATCAGCCCGGAACGCTAACAGTTATGGAAAAAATGCTCAAGTTGCAGCTAGAAGGAATTAACCCCTACCTTGTCACTATATTCGCTCTCATGGGAGTGTGGCCGATGGTCTACGCTTGCCTCTTATTCATTGACGAGAAAACCCAAAATATATCCGCTTGGCCTGCTTTCATCGCTTCCAACGGCGCGGGCATCATCGGCTTAATTCCCTATTTACTCCTCCGCCAGTCTCAACCACAATTTTCCGGCCGCAAAGATATGTTGCTCAAAATATCAGACTCCCGCTGGACAGGAATTCTACTTTTACTAACAACAATCTGGCTGTTAGCTTGGGCTTGGTTAAATGGAGATTGGGGAGATTATGTCAGACAGTGGCAGTCAATTCCTTTTGTGCATTTAATAACTTGGGATTTTTGCTTGATGGCTGTAATATTTCCCTCTGTTTTGGGAGACGACATGGCACGCCGCGGACTTGCGGACGATCGCATTTTTTGGGCAGTCTCTCTAGTTCCGCTGTTAGGGCCGCTAGTTTATCTTTGTCTGCGCCCCCCTCTGCCAGAATCTACAACCGAAATCGCCACTTTCCCACTAACAGCCAGAAGTTGAAACATTGAAAAGTTTGGTAGTGTTCAAGATGTACTTTATTGAGTAGCTCAAATGACCTGCCGGAGTCGTCATCCCAGTTGAGAAATTCCTCGAAGGAAAGGGTTTTTTGGGCGATCGCAACCATTGATATTAACCTTTTGCGTAGGTTGGCTCTCTGTTGTCTGTTTCTAGCTTAACGCTTTCAATATCCATTTTAGTGTGCATCAAAGGGGTAGCTTAGCAATACGATCGACCCATTCGTCTGCACTAGATGCTGCCCAAATCACCAGCAGTTATTCGATGACAACTTACATCGGTATTTTTCGGGAAACAATAATGACTCCAGCACTCTGATTCGTAGTGATGAATTCAGCAAATTCGGAGGGCATTGTTTTTCGATGATCGTGGCTGACGAGAACACGTCTTTGCTGTGCTGCAATTGCCAGCACGTCGGAATCTTTAACACCTTCTAACCCAGCAGCAAAGGCAGTTTGAAAGTCGATTGTAGATTCTCGTCGCAGTAATCCTGTGACGATCGCCTGATTTAAGTCAGCATCAGCTTGATAGCGCACATTCAAGATCGCACCTGCTGTCTTGCTGCTTTAGCTGCAATCAGTTTGTTGTACAAAGCTAGATCGCTGGTTTGTAGAGGTTGAGGCATGGCATCAAATGCGGCTTCTTCGGCGGCTAGGTAAGCGTCGATTTCAGCGCGGTTGCCTAGATAAAAGGCGATCGCGCCATAAACCTGTTCCAGTGTCAGTAGTGGGAAAGACTGAACAATAGTTTCGGGCGATAATCCTTGTTGGAAAGCATAGGCGATCGAGTCAAGAGAAATCCGAGTTCCTTCAACCCAATAGGCATCATTCCGATACTCTATGTAAGTTTTAACTGCTACAACTGGCATACATTTTTTTGATTCTAACTACTTATTATCAGAGACGGAAGAACCCGCAGGCAGCCAAGGGTCTGCATGAGCTCCGTCAGAGGTTGGTTGCGGAAGGTTGCGAGTTGAATTAAGGCTTGAATGCGGGCAACATTGAGTTGTTCAAGGCGATCGCTCATTTGGATCAGTTGCTTGTGTTCTTCGGGAGTCAGGGTTTCGGCATGACGCTTGGCGATGAGGGCATGGTATTCTTCCCAGGTTTGTGCACTAAAGCCAATGTTAATTTGTTGCAGCAAGTCGGCTTCAGTAGGTTGGGTGGTTGGAAGTCTAGGCTGGAGGCGTTCTTGCAGGGCGTTGAGGATGTAGCGATCGGGCTCAACGCCCTGTCTAGCTGCTTCAGTGCGGATCTGGTGTTCGAGTTCGGGAGAGAGGTTGAGGGTGATGGTGGTCATGGTTATCTTGGCAGCAAAATCTATTCATCATTTTAGCGATCGGGCTTTCACCTTATCAAAAACTTCATCACATCCTCGTCATTCGTAAGGCATTGAGTGCGAGCGTTTGAGGGAAGTAGTGGGCGATGGAGTGTCACCTGTCGTTCAACACAGGGTTACGAAAAACGGGAAAAATGTAACGTTGCGGTTGAGCGGCTGTAAGTAACTTTTGTTACAACACAGATAACTCTCGGCAGTCCGCTCCAACCGAATTGGCTATGTTAGAATAAGAACTCAATAGACTTGTTGGAAAATAGCGAAAAAAAACGCTGAAACGCCTATGCAGAGTAAGTTTCAATGATTTTTAGTAGAAATCGCTGAAACGCTTGTTAGAACTGAATTTCAAGGATTTTTGAGCTTATTACCCACAACTCTAATTATTCTGCATCGTTCATTACGCTGAGAACTTATGACACGCTTACCTGGATCACCTACAGAAAAACTAGAGTTTTTGAAGGGGCTTAATGAACGCACATTGCCTTACCTCATTGGAGATATACTCTACTTTCTACACGATCATGCTCAGGTAAGAGTAGTTGATGGCCCAGGGGATGGAAAACGCGATATACACTCCGTTCTCAATAGTGGCGAAAAACACATTGCACAATGCAAATACCACCAAAATTACAAATCAACTGTAAGTTCAAGAGAAGCCGACGAGCTTGTAATTGCATTAACAAAGTTTGGTACAAAAAAAGGACTTTTTGCAACGACTGCAAGAATCTCACCTCAAGCTAAACGGGAGTATATTGATAACTTTCCAGAATTTGAAATGAAATTTATGGATGGCATTGACCTTGTAGATGCTATTATTTCTAGCCCTATCTTATGTGCTGTATGGATAGATAAAAAAAGTATCCTTCTTGCAAAAAATTCATTAATTTTACCTTTTATTATAAGAGATATAGAGAGCGATCGACCAGTCGAAAGCTTGATCATTCCACCACAAGTATTAGATGATTTAAACATATCCTTTAAAAATAATCACCTTTCAAAAGAGATTTTTCAGCCATACAGAAAACCCAAACAAATTACTTATTCAGAATGTGGAGCATCATTAATATCTTGCTACGAAGCCGTGATTAGTAGTGCTTTTACTATTAATGAAATTACAGAAAAGTTGGAGGATGCTTCACAATTGATTGGCCACACCATAAATCGACTTCTTAATCAAACAACTGTACTTAGATTCGGCGTTCCTTCCTTAACCAAGGTAATTGAAAGAAAAGATGATAAGGAAAAAGACCGTATCCTCTTGTCATTTATTTCTCCAAAATCCTATGTTATTTCTCAATTGGGTCATTTATTTTCAGAGAAGGATTGGATTTTAGTCAATACAAAAGGAAATGAGTGGCACTTTCCTGAAAATCTCTCTATGGCAGGAGCATCCTGGGCTGGATGGTATTCAAATCACTTTGACTGTATGTTAATGCTACAAGTTTCTTATCCAATATCTGATGAGCTAAGTTATTACTATCAAATAGAACACGATCTGAAAATTAGAAGTCTAGAATCCTCACTATATTTAACTGGAACTGCTGAAGTATGCAATAACTTTTTGCAGTCTTTAGAACCAGGTCAACAACCCAGTATCAAAGTGCCATACGGGATTGGTGGTAAAATGCTCGCATGGATTCATCCGAAAGTTCTATCAGGTCTAGGGACAATTCAACACGGTGATGGCAAAGGTGAATACATTGTTGATGATGAAATTTTAACTTTCCAATCAACTATTGAAATAGTATATAAACAGGCTGAAAATCACGACCTGAATAAAGTTTTATTTACTCAAGCACGTCATATTGCTGCCATAGAAGGTCATGAATTATTGCCAGAATTTAAATACAGAAGTATGGAGTCTGCTGATTTATTTCATTACTTTAGTAATCTAGCTTCACCAGCTAATTTAGAGGAGAGAAAGGCTACATTTGTATGGATGTGGAATGTAGCCTCTTCACCATCTGAGGCATCTCAAATTTTGAGTAATGAAACTATCTCATTTCCTTTTCAGGTAAGTTTATTTTGGGATGTTAAACGAGGTTTCTCAACAAAGAAAACTTTTTTGATGACTTCTCTAACTTTTTCTATCTCAGTACATATCTCGACAGATGAATTCTTAAAGAATAACAATGGACTGATAGGACAAGGATTTGAAATTTTGAGAAGCTGTATTCAATCTTTATGGAAAGACGCAAAATGTTCAACTCAATATTTTTGGAGTGCAGAGGTTGGGTTTACTTTTGAAGAAGGAGGCCTTCGGGATCATCCATTTGTAATGCACTTTCCAGATACAAAAGAGGTCAATCTCTAGTTGCCTGTAATCTCAACAACACTTTCCCCAGAACGTAAAAGCTCGATCGCATTGGATAATGTTGCCGTCAGAATTTCCTTGAGACGATCGTTAGAAGTATTGCCACAAGTCAGCCAAATGACCTGCGGGGGCGATCCATATCGTTCAACCAATTCGATAAAATCCCGGTCTTTGGTCATGAGAATAACGTCACCCGCTGCTTTTGCCGCATCGAAAATATCGGTATCTTCTGATTCTCTCAAACCTAAATCTCGCACGGCTATGGCTGTTATGCCAAAGGTGACAGTAATCCACACAGCAATGGCTGGCGATAGATGAGCATTCAACCAAATAGTCATGCGGCTAAAACGGGATGGTCGAGTTTGCGGACTGCATACAGAAGCGCAGCTTTGATATCTTCAACTTCCAAGTCTGGCAATTCTTCGATAATTTGTTCAAAACTCAAACCAGCAGCTAGCAACTCTAGGATATCGATGACTCGAATCCGCATTCCCCGGATGCAGGGACGACCGCCACATTGTCTTGGGTTCACTGTAATTCTGTCAAACAGATAAGCAACGGATGCTAGCATTGGTTAAAATTGTTTGAAACCTTTGTCTCTAGCTTACCTCATTTATCGCTTGAAATTCACACCGCGATATAATTCTGCGATCGCCACTTCCAGCTCAATACTCTGTAAAGTATTATTTGCAGCCTAGGCATAGGCAGGAAGTGGCTCATAAACGAGTTGCATGAGTTTTTCTGAAGGAACGGTTTCCATTGCATAGGTATTACCTTGAGAATCGGCAAAATCTACTAGATAAGCGCGATCGTCAAAGCTCATCAGAATCGTGCCAACTTGTCCGGGGCGGAGCAAAATCGGCCCAGAGGTGTCTTTATGGATTGCCTGAATTTCTTCGGTCAAGGCAACAACATCATACTCGTGTAACGTCATCACAGTATCCTCACTTATTGACAGGATAGGTATTAGTTAGCCTGGGAAAGTCTTCATCGGTGCGAATCATCCAACATGACAGCACCCAAGAGCTTCCCGTTTCCGTGGTCATGAAAAATTTGATATCATACTGGGTTCCATAGTTGTCTGTTTTGTAAATTTCTGCCTCCTGAGTAACCGCAGATTCTAATAGAACAACTTCTAAAATAGCTTTGTTTTCTAGTGTGATTCCCAATCGATTTCTAAATAGGATGGCTTTATCTTTTCCTTTGGGATGCTGCATATTTAGTGAGTATCGCTCAAGCTTGTCACCAAGTAGTGCCTTATCTCCGTTGGGTAGTTTCATCTGTCGAAATGGTTAAGTCACTTGGTAGAAAGTTTTCATTTGCCAGAAACCGCATTAACTTGCCTCAGCAATTTGCCCGTTGTGCCATATATCGATCGAAAGTTGTGTAATCTCCAGCTTTGTAATCAGCACGGGCCGCTTCAATTTCGGCAATGTCTTCTGGAGAATCGTCCTCATTCGGGAATAATTCAGCTTCCAAAAATTCCCATATCTTGTATCTTTCAGCAATTCCCAGTGACGAAATAGCTTCCAGCAGTGATTGAAATGAGATGTCTACTTTCACAGTATTCTCAGCCATCAGAACTTTCCTCCACTTTAAATTTTACAATATACCCAGAGCCCCGACTTCTTCAAGAAGCCGGGGATCTAAAAGCAGACTACATCACAACTGCACTAATCAAAGTTTGCACATTTTGTACAACAGCAGTAGTAAAATTATGAGTCACAGGCAAACTGTCAACGACTATTCCGGCGCACAAGAGCATTAGGTACAGAATAGAGTATTTAAAGAGCGATCGCGCAACAATCTTATCCTCTGGAGTCTGCAACAGCAACCAAGCTTTTTGGGCAAAAATAGCACCGAGGAAAATAGCTGTTCCCGCATACACCGCGCCCGCTAAATGCAGGGGATAAACTAGCAGCAAAGTTGCAGGAATCATCAATAGCGTGTAAATCCAAATTTGGCGGGCTGTCTCTTCGTCGCCCTCAATTACCGGTAACATCGGGACGCCTACTTCCTTGTATTCATCGCGAATCATCATTGCTAAGGCCCAAAAATGCGGCGGTGTCCACAGGAAGATAATCCCAAACAGCAGCCACGCACCCCAACTCAAATCTCCTGTCACCGCAGCCCACCCAACTAGCGGGGGAATCGCCCCTGCTGCACCGCCGATGACGATGTTTTGCACGCTGTGACGCTTCAGCCAGTGGGTGTAAATTAGGACATAGAAAACGATGCCTGACATTGCTAGCAATGCCGCTAATAAGTTGGCAACAACTGTCAGCAATGTAAAGGATATTGTAGCTAGGGCGATCGCAAATATCAAAGCATCACGCTTCTTGACACGCCCGGAAGGAATCGGCCGCCACCGGGTGCGCTCCATAATATAATCGATGTCGCTGTCGTAGACACAATTAATCGTATTCGCCGACGCGGAAGCTAAAGCGCCTCCGGTAATAGTTGATACCAGCAATAGCGGGTCTACTTCTCCTTTGGCGGCCATCCACATTCCTGCTGAGGTAGTGATTAGCAGCAGTAAAATAATTCTAGGTTTTGTTAGTTGATAGTAACTTTTCACGACTTGCGAAAAGTTTTCGTGGAGGCGGGGCCTGTCGTTGGTAAGGATTTCTTGCATCGGTTGTAAGCTGTTAGTAATTATTTGCGAATTCGTCATTAGTCATTAGGTTGGAGTTGCGGGTTTTACGAGAAATATTTGCTGTAGCTACAAGGATTAATAAACCCGCCGCCTCTTACTTTAGTCTTATCTCTCAAGCTGATAAAACTCGATCGCGCCAAGCTAAAACACTAAAAGCTATCAGGGTTCCCAGCAAAGCAGCACCGACGGCTTGGTGGGCGACTGTCAGCGGTTCTACCTGAAGGTGCAGCCGGAAAGTTGCTAATCCCAGAACTAATTGAGCAATGAGGCAAACACTCGCCCAATTAGCTAGTTTTCGCAAGTTTTGACTCAGTGCAGGCTGCCGCCAAGCCATGACTGCTACGGCTAAAGTCGCTGCTGTAGCTGGTACGATACCGGCGATGTGGCTGTTCATTACCGAGCACAATTCTGAGGAGTCCAAACATTGGTGCAGTGCCCATCTAGAGCCTACTAATGCTCCTAGCAAACTTTGCAGGTAAACTAACAATGCTGCGATCGAACTTACCCAAGCCAATTTGCCGACATTTCCTGTAGCTTCGTAGGGAGTCAGCATGAAACCGATGACTAGCAGGGCGCCAAAAAACAGTAAAGCGGTTCCCAAGTGAGCCGTAACGATGTCAAATCTGAGCAGTTGTGTTACTGTCAAGCCGCCCAATACGCCTTGAAAAACGATTAAAAATACAGCCCCAGCGCTCGCAATCGGCAGCCATTTTGGCAGGCGGCTGCGGTAAAACAAAGATAGTCCTAAAAGTGCGATCGCGCTCAAGCCAATTGCCGCAGCGTCCAATCGGTGAAACCACTCCAGAAATACCTGCAAATTCATTTGCGCTGCGGGTATTAATTGACCGTAGCACAGCGGCCAGTCGGGGCAAGCGAGCCCCGCATTCATGACTCGCGTGGCGCTGCCTACAGCCATTAACAGCCAGGTTGCGATCGCAATTTTCCACACTAGGCTGCGGATAATATCTTTTGGCTGCCACTGCACTCCTGCTGCTGCGTTTGGCTGATTTAAAACTGAGTTTGCCATGAACTTTACCTTAGCCTTTGTTGTCGATCGAACTTAATGAAATAACGAGCTTTTACTTTTGCTGAGCTTAGCGGAGCTTAAGACTCTTTTTCGGTGACAAACCGTCATATATACTACCTTAGCGACATCGCAATCCAATTAGTTTGTCTTTAGATATTTTTCAACTTTCCTCTTTACATTACAAAGTATTGCAGCTATTTTTATAAATTTCAACAAACTTTAATTATTTTACCGAACCCTTTGCTGTTACAGCCTCCCTCCCACTCCCACTCGCGAAAGAAAATAAAGATATAATTAAGAAAAGCTTTTTTTCAAAGGTTTATGATATATATCCAACTTTAACGTAAAAATTTGTAACTAAATACAGGACTGAAGAGCTACCCCCTAGGTGTTTTTCAAGGTAGTTCTCAGGTTGACTCACGTCAGATTGTATAATTCAGTTCCAACACTCAGCGTTTTATCTAATTCACCAGTTATCATTTCTTGCCTGCTTAACTACATTTGGAATGGAGAAAGTGGCGCTCTTGCAGGGTAGGGTTCACTAATCTTTGATGCGGTAACTTATAAAAAATCCTGCACTTTTCTGGTGGAACCACCTTGAAAGCATTCAGACTAAAGAGTGCGATTGCTATTTTGACTATCCCAATGTTACTGAATTATATCAGATCCGGGCGATCGCATATAATAAGGGAATAGTGACTACTGGATTTTAGGCTTGCAGGGTGCCTCAGCTCCGAGATCATCAATTGATAGATCCAATCACTCTATCTGACGCACCCTACATCAATTCTGGATCGCCAAGCTAAAATCACTTTTTCTCTTTTGTCAAGGTTTTTTACTGTATCCTAATGACTAATGACTAATAACTTCGTTATTTCAAAAATCTAAAAATGTAAAATTATGTCACAAAAAAATGAAACTGCTGTTCTCATCTTATCCCTCCTAATTACGATCGGGCTAGCCGGTGCAGGTATTTGGTGGCTGACAAGCCGAGGCGGCATCAATCTCGGAGGTTTATCACCCCAAAATCAGACATTTCCCAAGTCTCCGACGGGAAATTCCCCGCAATCAGAGCAGGCAATTGAGCAGCGTCTGAGTGCTGGACAAAAAGTGTTAATTCCAGAGCAAGCCACAACAACCAAACAAGCAGCAGTACAGGCGATCGCATCTGGCAACTATAACGCAGCTATTTCCGACTTACAAGCTTCGCTGAAAACCAATCGCAACGATCCAGAAGCACTAATTTACCTCAACAACGCCCGCATCGGAACTCAAAAATCCTACACAATTGCCGCCGCAGTTCCCATTGGCGCCGATATCAACGGTGCTCAAGAAATTCTGCGGGGCGTCGCTCAAGCTCAAAATGAAATCAACCAAAGCGGCGGCATTAGCGGTACTCCATTAAAAGTGCTAATTGCTAACGACGACAACAACCCAGAGATTGCCTCGCAAATTGCCAGCGCGATCGCAAATAACTCTGAAGTTTTAGGAGTGATCGGGCATTTTAGTTCTGACGCAACGCTAGCAGCCAGCAAGATTTACCAGCAAAAACAATTAGTAGCAATTTCTCCCACAAGTACGTCGGTGCAGCTTTCAGGAGTTGGCAACAATATATTTCGGACAGTGCCGAGCGATCGGTTTGCGGCTAATGCTCTTTCCCGCTATATGCTGACAAAATTGCAAAAGAAAAAAGCTGCTGTATTTTTCGATTCTGCTAGCAATTATAGCAAATCTTTAAAAAGTGAATTCACTACTGCTCTTTACGGAGATGGCGGACAAGTAGTATCGGAATTTGACTTTGCTAAGGGTAATTTTAATGCTGCCGATAGCTTTAAAAGCGCGATCGCCCAGGGAGCAGAAGTGATTGTGTTAGCAGCCAATACCGCCACGCTCGACCAAGCTTTGCAAGTAGTGCAAGTAAACGCCAAACGGCTGCCGTTACTCGCAGGAGACGACGTTTATACTGCTAAAATCCTGCAAATCGGTGGCGCGGGAGCAACAGATATGGTGCTGGCAGTTCCTTGGCACATTCTCGCAGATCCGCAGTCAAACTTTCCCCAAACATCCAAACAACTTTGGAATGCTGAAGTAAGTTGGCGCACAGCTTTAGCCTACGACGCAGCCCAGGCGTTAATTGCCGGTTTAGGGCGCAATCCGACTCGTACAGGCATTCAACAAGCTTTATCGGGGTCAGATTTTTCGGCAAAAGGAGCATCCGGCCCGATTCGGTTTTTACCTTCGGGCGATCGCAATCGAGCAGTTCAATTAGTAACTGTTAAACCCGGAAATCGCACCAGTTACGGTTACGAGTTTGTGCCGATTAATTAAAAAACAAGTTCTGGCCATTTGTCTATGTATAGCCGAAGGAAGAAGGAAGAAGGAAGAAGGAAGAAGGAAGAAGGAAGAAGCAATAAAATCAATCGTGTCAGCCATTAACAACGTCCTAACCGTCTTGGCGGTTGTTATCAACTCTACCATTGCTCCTTGGCGGGGGCTGCTTGATCGGATTGTTTGTTGGCGCAATAAAGGTTTGGTGAAACCCGCCCGCGATGGAAACTCGATCTAAAGTTGTGAAACTCCGATCGGCCTAACTGCCCTATTCCTCTCAAAAACAGCCCTCGGTTTCAAAGCAATTCTCAACAACAGCCACAGCGATCGCCATTCTCCGGGAGTTTCCTGCCGCTGCCACTGGCCCGGGCGACAGTAAAGCATTTCGATCAAACAGCGGTGCTGGCTAATGTTCAGGCGATCGAACGCAATTCGCACAGTGGGAAATTCTACAAAACTGCACTCTTTTCCATCCCGAAAACTCGACTCCAACTGAGATTTATCGCTCACCAACTCAATCTTAGCCACAGGAATAAAACAGTTCTCTTCCATAATTTTCAGAGTCGCCGAATCGCAATCAATCAAACCTTTGGCCAAACGACCCTCACTACCCAACTCAAGAACAGAGGGCGCAAGCGAGTTCCTCGCTTTGACTGCCGCCCTGCGAGGGAGCGCTTTTATTTTACCCTGCGATAAACTTGTCTGAACGGCATATTTTGGCAAAATCTCTGCTGGGTTCAAACTCTCTTTACTACCTTTACTTTTCACCGCAAAACTTGGCCACTGGGTCAGAGCAACTTCAGCGCCACTTTCGGAAATTACAGTGGTTATACCCCAAAAACTTTTACCGCCAATATTTAATTGTACCACCCTGCGTAAATTGAACCATTCGTAAATGTCCGGCTTAGGAATATCCACCAAAATTAGTAATGCAATCCCGATCATCAGCAAGTTGTAAGCGCTCCAAATCCATCCCAAACTCATTCCTTTTACCAAATGAGCACTTTCTGATATTGACTGTACGGTGCCAACATTTTTAACTAAATTAATGTTCAAATTGTGCCACAAACTGACTGCTGTAGCTGCGAACAAGACAATCAAAGGCCATCCCAAATTCCAGTTAAAATTAAAGCGATCGCTCGCCATTCCTTTTGGCGTCACCTGAAACCCTTTCCCAAAAGGATTCAGCATGGAACTCACCACCGTCACCGCTAAAGGAATACACTGGACGAACGAATAAATATCCGAAAGCAAAGCCGATCCCGATCGGCGGTTCAGCCAAGAAAACACAGTCAGTTGCACCAAATAGTAAGGCAGGAAAAAGTACAGCAATTCCCGCGCACTTGCCCGCAAAGGAATTATTCCAAAAAATGAATAAGCTAAAGGTATCAACAGATATAAAACCTTGGTTAAACTGGTAAACCAGTGCAACAATCCTTCCAAATGAGACAGCCTTTGTACGAATCTGAGACCGCGAATTGTTAAAGGATTGGAATCAATAAAAAATGCCTGAAGCGTGCCTCGCGCCCAGCGTAGCCTTTGATTTAGATGAGCCTCTATACTTTCAGCCGCCAAACCAGCACTCAATTTTTCATCTAAATAAACTAAGCGATATCCGGTTGCTGACAGCCGAATTCCGGTAAAATAATCTTCGCAGATTGAATCTGTGACCAAGCCTCCCGCTGCTTCTAAAGCACTTCGCCTCACTACAAAAGATGTACCGCAACAAACTACGCTGTCGGCGCTGTCTTTGATGATTTCAATTTGCCGATAAAAGATTTCTTCTTCCGGCGCGAGCACATTTTCTAAACCTAAATTACGGGATATTGGATCGTGGTTGTAAAAGCTTTGCGGTGTTTGAACGAGGGCGATTTCGGGATTTTGAAAAAATCCAACTGTGCGAGTTAAAAAGTTTTTAGTGGGAATAAAATCGGCATCGAAAACTACAATTAATTCTCCATTAGTTAGGGCTGTGGCATGATTGATGTTTCCAGCTTTGGCGTGAATATTATCGGGTCTGGTTATATACTCGCATCCCAGTTCTTTTGCTAGCAACTTGATTTCATGCCGCTTGGTATCGTCGAGCAAATATACTTTTTTGTTGGCATAATCTAAAGCTTGACAGCCGATTACACTGCGCCGTAAAATGAAAGTCGGTTCGTTGTAAGTTGGGATAAAAATATCTACGGGCGGGGTGAAGTTTCCAGCTTCCACTGCAACTGCCATGCGATCGGCTTCTTGACGCCGATCTTTCATTCTCAGCATTAAATACATTTGAATACTGGTGTTGAAAACCAGTAACATTTCTAGGAAAAACAGCCCCAAACTAAAGATACCGTTGAGGGGATCGGTTAAATTTAGAGTAGCTAGCGATCGCCATAAAACGTAGCGAATGGTTAAAGCCAGAACTATTGCAACTACTACAGCGCGCGACCATTTCTGCGGTTGAGGCGAAATTTTAATTGCAGCTAAAGCGGTCGAAACCAGCATAAAAGTCGGCAGTAACAAATACATCTTGCTCGTAGCAGGCACTTGCAGCCACACAGGCGGGTTTTGCTGCCAAGTGTTGATTGTGGCAAAAATACCGCTGACTGTACCTTCACTGCCAAACCAGGCCGCGGCGATCGCACCTGCGAAAGCAACCACCCCCAACACGACTAGCGTTGCCGTCTGCACCCGCGAAATCCGCCCAAAGCGGCGTTTCAAGTCTTGAAAATCAAATCTTGAAGTTGTCATAAAATAATTTTAAAGTCCCGATCGTGCATGCAACAGTAAGGGTTTCCTGCTGTCCACTTTTTAATTCAGTTGAAAATTCCGACACACCCCAATTACTCTATTTACATTTTTTAACATTCTGACCCTTGTATGATAATTCATCTTGCTTGGTGTTGCCAAACTGCTTAGCGAGTCCAAACCCGGTCAAATATAGCAGAAGGAAGAAGGAAAAAGGGTTTAGTGATTTACCAGAGAAGTCAGAAGCAATCTTCGGCAAGGATTTCAGCAATTAAGAACGTCCTAATTTACATCTTGCAGCAATGTCAGGAACAGGCTTTCGGGCTGGTTCCACAATAAAAAATATTTCTTGTGGGCCGTTTCTGCGACGCAGCCCATAAAAAGCTTATTGAAAATGCTGCCACACCTCAGTCATAACCGTCTGGCGCGCTTGCTATAGTTCAAAAAAAATTATCTTCTCTACAAATCAAATAGGATTGCTATATCAAACTATAGCAATCCAGAGAATTCAATAATTAGACGAATTTGACATCTAACTAAAGGTAGATTAATTTTATATTAATTAAAAAAATTACCGCGATCGCAGCACAAAAATTTAGCCATCAAAAAACTAATCAGCAATTTCTAATTGCGAGATGGCATAGCGGGCGACAGCCAAACTAACTCTGGCTTGTTCTATTTCCGACAATTGGGCCCAAGGCCTTTTAGTAGCCATGACCAATTCCCCCCCTTCCGAATCCACATCTCGCATGGCATAAGCCAAAGGACGTGCCAACACCTGCAAATCTTCCTCAGCCCACTGAGGCAAAATATCTAAGACGCACTCTACCATCTGGTCAGCTAAAGATTGATACTTAACAGTTGCGTTTTGCACGCTTTGAGCGATGCTGGCCAGAAAATCTTGAGGAACGCGAGCAAATTTCTCGCGCAAAGACTTTTGCAGAGCAGTCGTCAGCCAAACTTGTTCTAATTGCGAGAATAAAACTTGCGACTTCAGGGCAATATCGCTGTCGCTGAATGAATCAGATAGCGCAAATTCCTGCTCTAGGGCAGTTAAATAAGATTCGGATTCAAGCTGTGCAGGATTCCAGGGGTAAGCAACATCAGTCTGAACAATTGTGGCGAGAAGTTCCATCTGGGCCTGAGTTTGAGACTCGCGAAAATATTCAGAATCAGTAGAGTGGGTAGCCATGATGTAATACCTCAGGGGGAAAAGGAAAATATAGAAGGGGGACTGTGCCAAGAGCTAGTTGGGAGCTATCAGTGGTAAATAACTCTTTTAAATTCAGACTGGAGACTCAACGCCCAGAACTTTGCTGTGCCAGTCGCCGCTTGCCTTCATTAGCTACACACGCACCTTAATTCGTTCCGCAATCAGTCTCACTGTAGCCCGAAGTTTTGGGAACCTCAATAGTGAACTCAAAAATCTGACCTTGAGAACTGCCAAATTTTAGCTGAGTCCCGCTGCGTAGCAGCAATTCTTGGTGGTGAACTCTCTGCCATCCCTCAGATCCCAAAACTAGAGTCCCGTAGCGAGAAAAATCGCGGAGGAAGTAGCTAGGTTCTTCCCGGCTATCTCCGATAGTGTTGCGGCAGAAAATCTCGGCGTGTTTTTGAGAAACCCACTGTTCTCGAATCACTACGTCGTTTTCTTCCCACCGTCCGACTCGAACCATACCTGCGCGAATCGGCCAAACCTGATTGGTGGAGTCGGTGGATTTGGCATTCGGTCGATCGCGCCCCCGCAAATAAGCACAAGACGGCAAGCGTCCCAGCCAAGTAGAAGAATTTAAAGGCAACTCAGTTTTGAGGTCATCTACCGGCTCAGTTAGCTGACCGTCAAACTCAGGGTGCATATACAGCACAGGCAGCGTCCAAGCCGGCTGATTGAACTTGTAGAGCGTTAGTAACTGCTGTCTGGCGACGGCGACTGCCCGATCGATCGACATCCGGCCGGCCAAAGCTTGGGCAAAAGTTTGGATAAAACTCAGGGCCTCGCGATCGGCGATCGAGTCCCGCATCCCCAACACCGCAGGCACCCCGTGATGGATCAGTACCTCAGCCAAACTGCTACGGGCGATCGCCTGTTGCTGGCCGTTAGTTGAGTGCCACATCTCCACCGCCGGCTGAGCTCCCCAGCAGGCATTAAACACCGCCAGAGTCACGCGGCACCGAACTAATACCTGAGCTAGTTCAGTGCCATTGATCGCCGTTTCCGGCCCCAAAAACAGCAAACCGCCGTCGGGGCCAGGTATCCCGTGGCCGGCGTAGAAAAGAATGTTGTAAGCTTGCGTTTCCAGCCGAGAAATTAGTTCCGCCGCAGTAGGTTCGATCAGAGTATCGACGCGAGTCGGAACGCTGATGTCAAAATATTTGCCGCTGTCGTCGGTTTGAAAAGCACTTTCCAGAATCCCCGCTAAGGCCAGTGCTTCTTCTCCCAACTGCAAATGACCGTTATTACTGTTGGAAAATTGAGAATTAGCACCGCGGCCGGATTCTGCTTGTCCCAAAACTAGCAAAATGTTGAGCGACTCTGCAGGCTGCAGGGGTGGCAAAGGTTCAACATTGCTGGTAGTGCGGCTGAACAGCAGTTGCTGCGACAGAGAAATTGCCGGTTGACCTGCTTGAGGCTGCATAATTTCCCAAGGCAAAGCAATTAAATACGGTTCGCGCAAATCTATGCGTACTCGCAGGGGTAGATTTTGCCCGATCGCGATACCTTTACTTTCCTGGAGACTACCCTGAATCGGCCCTTCAAACAGCCACTGCCAAAGATTAATCCCCAAATGCTGCATCAGGCGGCTGCTGTAGCTTGCCGGTGCCCGAGGCGGATGCTGATCCCCTTTGTTGCCCCACCCCCGTTGACCGAGGTGGAGCGGCACAGAGGGCGTCGCTGGAGCGAGGTCGAGCGACTGAAGACTTCGTTGTTCAGTTTCTGCCAGTATATTCTGGTTGTTTTCTGGCGAGACGAAACTGCCATCAGGATTTAGGGGCAATTCGTGAATTGTCCCGGAGGGCGAAAACATTTCCTGCCAAGCTTTCCAAGATTGGGAGAGGGTATCGGGCCACATACAGTCGTGGTGAACGTACCCGCTGGGATAAGGAGCTTGTAGAACCCAAGTGGCAAAATGGTTTGCCCCAGCGGTTCTCAGGCGAGCGATCGCTATACTGAGGCAAGGACTTTCAGGGCGCGCCATTCACAACTACCGACTCTGGATATAGGGTTGAATTGAGTTTCTCTATTTGTAGTTTATCGGGTTTGGGGTGCGATCGAGTGCGAGAGATTCCTTTGGGAGTTTTTACTTTTACTTAGTGCCCAAAAATTTATCTATATTAGGTAAATCTACCCAAGTTCCCGTAGCATTCGACTCCTGGGTCAAATCCATCAACAACTGCGAGTAAACCCCTTCTCTGAGGGACGGTATCAAAGATTGGCCCGCATCTATTGCTTCTACCCACCTATCTACTACTCGAATAAACGGTGCAATCCTCCCGTCTGGATAAACTTGAGGAAACTCCAATCTTTGAGGAATTTTGATTTCAGCTAAAGGTTCTCCACCTTGGGAACCCCACAAGCGAAATCCGTGGACGTAATCTTGCTGGTTGTCGCTTCCCAATACCAACGTACCCTTACTCCCGTATATTTCCACCCAGTGTCCCCGCCCTTGATAAGTAACCGAACTCAAACAAACTTGACAAGGAGTTCCCCCTGCTAATTCCAACATCAAGGTGCAAGAATCATCTGCATCAACTAATTTTAAATTTCCCGAATCATTCGGATCTGGCCGCCGCGAAATTCCTGTAATTAATTGCCCAGAAAGCCTCTGCGGCGGGCCGAACAGCCAGCTAATATAATCAAAAACGTGAGAACCTGTTGCGCCCAAAACTCCGCCGCCTCGCTCTTTTTGCGCGTACCAATTCCAGGGGCGACTCGCATCAGCGCGGCTCGACACCAGCCAATCTATCTTAATTAAACGCTTTTCTCCCACATATTCTGCTGCCAATAATTCTGCTAGCATTTGCCATGCGGGGATGAAGCGAAACTCAAAGTCCATTGTGGCAATTGCTCTGGAACCACCATTTTTAAAATCGGTTTGAGGTTCGTTGTTTGCCAATCGGTAAAGTTCCCTGGCTTCATTTGCTGTCAGGGCGGTGGGTTTTTCTAATAATAAATGCTTGCCTGCTTCCAAAACGGTTTTTGCCATTTCATAATGCAAAAATGGCGGTGTGGAAATGCTGACGCCCGCTACTTCTGGGATCGCTACTATATCGGCGATCGAGTCGCAAGCGTAGGGGATATTGTGGGTAGAGGCGATCGCCTTTGCTTTGTCTAAATTCCGGTGGTAAACAGCCACAACCTCTGTCCGGTGATGGGCCTGGAATCCGGGAAGGTGTACTTTTTGGCCGAAACCTGTACCGACTACTGCAACGCCAATTTTTGACATAATTTAATAATTGTTGACTGTTGACTGTTGACTGTTGACTGTTGTTAGTTGTTAGCTGCGACCAATAACTCATAACTAATAACGACTAATTAATGACTAATAACTCCTAACTCATAACTAATGACCACTGACCACTGACTAATGACTAACTACCCATTCAATTACTTTTTTGCCCAAACTAACGCCGTCAAACAAGTCAATTTCTCTGATCCCTGTAGGGCTGGTGACATTAACTTCTGTGAGATAACCGCCAATGATATCAATGCCGACAAAGTACAGTCCGTCCCGTTGCAGCACTGGTTCTAACTGAGCACAAATTTGCAGTTCGCGATCGGTAATTTCTGTTTTTGCGACTCGGCCGCCGACGGCCATGTTGCCTCGAAATTCATTGCCAGTGGGAATACGGTTGATAGCACCGATGGGCTTGCCGTTTAACAAGATAATCCGTTTATCTCCGTCTTTGGCTTCCGGCAGATAAGTCTGAACCATCACAGGAACTTGCCCTTGTTGAGTGCTAATTTCGACCAGGGAGTTGAGATTGCGATCGCCCGCTTCCAAGAACAAAATCCCCTCGCCAGCTTTGCCGCCCAAGGGTTTAAGAACTGCTGCTCCTTTTTTCTCAACAAATTGCCGAATTACCTGTTTGTTTTGAGAAACAATGGTCTCGGGGATCGCTCCCTCAAATTGCAAAGCATACATTTTTTCATTCGCCGCCCGCAATCCTTTGGGACTGTTAACTACCAAAGTTTTAGTGGGATCGATGCCATCTAAAAGGTAAGTAGCGTAGAGGTAAGGAACGTTGACTGGGGGGTCTGTCCGCATAAATACTGCGTCCATTGCTTCCAGAGGCTGCAAAGTAGGATGTTCTACCTGGTACCAAGCCTCAGCCGCCTCCCAGCGTCCCTCTACCACTTTTACTGGGGTGAGCGCTACCCGACTGAGCGTTGCCCAGGTTTTGCCGCCGATGACGCTTAATTCGTTGGCTTGAGTCGCCCAGACTTCGTGACCCAACTCTTGAGCTGCCTCCATCAGCGCTACGCTGGTATCGTGTCCTGGAATTAGTCGCGCGAGGGGATCGATGATGAATGCAAATTTCATTGTCAATTAAAATTAAGAACTGGTCGCAGGAAAATTGGGGCTAACGGAAAATTCGACAGGGAATGCCTCATTTTGCTGCTAGCAGCGGGTCTAGCTGGCCTAGAGCATCGAGTTTGTGCATTTCGTCGCAGCCACCTATGTGTTCGTCGTTAATGAATATTTGTGGCAGGCTGCGACCTCCGTTGGCTCGATCGCTCATTTGAGCGCGTGCTGCTTCATCTCCGTCGATCGCGTACTCTATAAAATCAATCCCTTTTCGCTTCAGCAGTGCTTTGGCACGAACGCAAAACGGGCAGGTTCTCCAAGTGTAAATTTCTACTTTAGGGGTCATGGGACGCTCAGGCAATAACAATATTTTTTAATTTTAATCTTAACCCTAGTGCGGACTGTTTTTAGTTCCTAGGCTGAAACCCTGGATTTTGCGTTGGTAGCAAACTTGCCTTGGAGCCTTGAAACCCTTATTCTACGGTTGCCTCTAAAAAACTGTCCGAAGGATTGATCTTAACTAATCTTATTTTAATTTTTATATTTTAATGTTTAAAATATATAGCAACCTTATCTTTTGCACCGGAGGTTATTCATTGCTGAAACCCTTGCCGGCAAGTGCATTTGCCTTGTTCCTTTTTTTTACCCTGACTGAAGTCGCTATCGCTTTCTTCCTTCAACATCCGGCTCTATTTGCAGCGCACAAGCGAGGTGTCAAGTTATTTTTTATACAATTTTTTATTGTTTATATAATTTTAAGTAAACAAATACCCACGCTCAAAAAAACGGAGACATTGTAAAGGCAAACAGAGTAAAGGCAAACAGATTGGTCATCAGCCTGCCTAGCGCTGCGGACCAACCTGCTTTTTTCGCTTTCTGCACGAACAGATCATTCCTGCACCTGTCAGTAGGACTGCGATCGCAGTACCCGGTTCAGGAATAGCAGTTGAGTTTCTCGAAGGTGTGCCTGTGTATATTTGGGACAAACTCGACTGGGTCGCCGGCGATTCGGGTTCCGGGCTGGGGGTTGGTGATGGCGGGCTGGGGGCACAGGCACTAGAATAATTTCCTGGCCCACACACATCTACTGCTGCTGCCGGAGGGGCGGCAGCTAGATAGTAAAACGCTGTTGCCATTATGGCAGAGAGTCCAATTGCTAGTTTTGCCAGTGGCGTACACATAACTATTTAGTTAAACAGTGGTAAAATCAAAAAATAGAAATAGTCCTAGAGATTAGCGCTGTACGACGGGCAAGGATTTTAGAGTTCTAACAATAAATGGATGTATTTTCTCGCGGACGCCTGTAAAAGATAGTATAGCGCTTGAGGTGAGTGCCCAAACACTTTAATAATATTATTCTTTTACCTTGACATCCCGTACCGTGTTTTGCACAGGTTGTTTGCACAGCGTGAAGCAACATCTTTTTGCCACCTCTGAACCAACAGCCTTTACAGCCATTAACAAAGAGTCTTTTTACCTTGACCGCGGCCTCCGGAAATTATTTATTTAACCGATCGCAAAATAGAGTTGCTGTATTGTACTTTGCAATGCACAATCTGACTACTCTTTTATAATCTCATAGTTCGACTATATCTGTCCTCAGTATATGTACGTATATTCCCCGATGTCAACTACTCAAAAGGAATATTTAAGTATTTACCGAGGGTAGAGGACGTATTGAATGAGCTGAGCAAGTCTGTCGCGGAGAGTTTCCATCCCCAAACCTTTGGCCGCCGAAATAAATACTGCTTGAGGAAATTCTTCTCGGGCGATGGCGAGAGTCTCTCCATCTACGGCATCGATTTTGTTAAAAACTACAAGGGCTGGGCCGGGAGTTACGGGCATATCGGTCAAAATATTCATGACCGATCGAATTTGGCTCTGCCACGCCGGATGGGAGAGATCGACGAGATGCAGCAAAGCATCGGCGTCAGTGACTTCTTCGAGGGTCGCCCGAAAAGCGTCGATCAAGGCGGGAGGCAGTTCGCGAATAAAGCCCACTGTATCTGTGAGGACGATCGACAGGGGTTCCCCGGTGACGCCGGGAATGGTCAACCGTCGAGTTGTGGGGTCGAGGGTGGCAAATAACTGGTCGGCGGCATAGACTTCGGAATTTGTGAGCAGGTTGAGCAGAGTCGATTTACCCGCGTTGGTGTAGCCCACGATCGCCACTGAGGGTACATCGTGATGATGGCGGTTCTGTCGCAGCCGAAAGCGGTGCGCCAGCAGTTGATTTACTTCTTGCTGCAATCGAGAAATGCGTTTGGCGATCGTCCGCCGTTCGGTTTCTAGCTTGGTTTCCCCAGGGCCTCTGGTACCGATGCCGCCACCCTGTCTCGACATTGCCTGACCGCGACCTCTGAGCCGGGGCAGGGCGTACTCTAGCTGAGCGAGTTCGACTTGCAATTTACCCTCGCTCGATCGAGCTCTTTGGGCAAAGATGTCGAGAATTACCTCTGTTCGATCGACAACGCGAAGACCTATCTGAGTTTCCAAGTTCCGTATTTGTGCGGGGGCCAGGTCGCGATCGAATACCACGAGGTTAGCGCTAATCGTCTGAGCGGTGAGGGAAATTTCCTGAACTTTGCCTTCGCCGACGACTGTCTGCGGATGGGGGCGCGATCGTTTTTGGCGCACTGTTTGCAGTACCTGACCCCCGGCGCTTTCAACCAGTCGGGTGATTTCTGCGAGCCCGTCCTCAAACTCCAACTGAGTCATGTGCTGAGTCATGATACCTACCAACAGCACTTTGTCTTGGTCTGCATCGACCTGCTTAGCGACAAACTCTGCTTGAAACTCTGCTTCGAGCCCTTCCACCAAATCCAGAAAGTCTTGGTCGGCGAGTTCGTCTAAATTCAGCGGTTCTGATATTTTCCAGGGAAAGTGTGGTGTTTGAATTAGTGACTTTTGAATAGAAGGCTCTTCTATTTTATCAGTTGAATCTGGTTCTAACTGAGCGCTCAAAACAGAAAACTCAAAATTTGGCTGGTCTCCCTGGGGTATCAAGTGAGCGAGATAAGTTTCTTGGATGTAACCAGTCGCACCGCCCCCCCGGCGCTGAAATCCTCCGCCGGTCAGTGTCAGCCAAACCAGGGCATCCAGGCGCTGAATTGCCATTGCTGTGAGGGCTGCTTCGCTTGGGGTTTCTGGCTTCAGGTGGGTGGCGATGCAGCGAATGCCGCTGAGGCGACCTCCGCCGTAGCGAGGCAATTCTAAGGGCGCAATCTGCGTTTGGCGGGGTGTACCGACGCCGACGCGAATTACTTGTCCGCGGCGGTTGATGTAGGTGCAGATTGGTTTGTCTATTTCCGTGCTGATGGCCGCGACGCGCTGGGCAAATTCTGCAGTGGTGATGCGATCGCCCGGTAGTCGCTGGTGGTAAAGCTTTTCGAGTTGCTTGAGCTGGCTGGACTTTAAACCTTGAAGATTGCCGTAGATGGTTTCGATAACTGTTTCTCCCGATCGATCTATTTATCTCTTATTTTAGTTAACTCAAGGGCGATCGTGTTCGGCTTTTCAGTTGAAATTTACTAAATTTTCTTGCTTCTAGCGGAGCGCGGATTCAGTATTGTCGAGTCACCAGCGCCGTTGTTTGTCACTACGGGGCGATCGAGCCTTTCACAGCGGCCACCTCAACTTGCAGTTGTATTTAGTATTTACAGATACAGGCGATGGCTGAAAAATCTCGCGCAACAAAACTTAACACTTTATTTTTTGTTTCAAAATCCTCCTTTAGACTTGTGTGTATCTTGAGCCTAGAGACAGATAGCAAAGCAGAAATTAGGTCGCTACCATGAGAAGCGAAACATTGTTAAGGAATGTAAAAACATGGAAACTCGTCCTACTAACCTGCCTCCTACGGCTAATGCTTACAACGGCAAAGATCGGAATGCCTTTTTGTTTGGCTTCAACCCGCAAGCAGAACTTTGGAACGGTCGCTTAGCGATGATCGGTTTCTTAGCTTATTTGCTCTGGGATGCTGCTGGATATAGCGTTCTACGTGACATTCTCCACTTTCTGCCTACCTACATTGCTCACTAATGAGCAGCACTCTTTCCTGTCTGGCAGCGTGACTAAATGCCGCCAGTGCCAGACAGGCTAAAAGTTACAAATGGCAGCGAGTATGGTTGTGTCCCTTTGTATCTTCCGTTACTTTTGAATGGCATTAAAAGATTTTTTGCTGTGATTCGATGATTATGGGTGGGGGCGCTGTCGCTGGCGCGGTGAATATTGATACCGACAGATATTTATTACGTAAAGGCGATCGCCCCTGCTGTATTTTTGGCAAGAAATCTCATCGAGCATTTCTGAATAGTTTATGAAAAATAGGAGCATCAACAATGATTAACTCAAATTTACTGGCAGTAGTAGCATCGACAGTGACTGACACAGCATCAGGAAATTGGCAAAAGCCTCTGGTGATGTTTGTTTGCAATATCTTAGCATTGCTAGTTCTCAGCCGCAGAATTTGGTATCCCCACGTCGGGCCGAAAATGCCTTTGCCCTTCCCGTCTTTGTTCAACAATGTTAGCGTACCGGCATTTCTGGCTTGCATGAGCGCCGGTCACTTGCTGGGAGTATTCGCGATTTTGGGACTGAGTATCGACAAGGCTATCTAGTAGCAATTGAGCCTCTTTTGTGGCGATTTCTTGCTGCAATTGGTTTGTTAATAGGTGGAAAAAAAATGGCAGGGGTAAGTGAAAAGCACTCACCCCTAATTTTAATTTTATATATGGAATGGCGTAGAAATCGGTTTTTTTAGCATCGACATTAGATCAGCTTACTATGCTTAAACCCTTCAAATTCGACTGCAAAGCCTTCACCTTGGGGAGCCGCACACATTAACCCAACTTGAACGATTGGTGACTCAGTTAGATATGCCAGTCGCATCATTGAATAGTCTGACCCATTCAACGAGTATTGCACTTCCACCGTTTCAGCTCGGCGCTTGACCCGCAGCCACAGGGAAACAGGCGGCACTTCAAGCGGCATAACAGACCAATCGGAATAGTCTCGTGTCACAACCGCACTCACGTTTTGCACTCCCTCAACAAACTCAATGCCGCACTTGAGCCAGATATTTTCGCTCTCTCTAATCATCAATCCTGCTTGATCGTAGAGCGATCGATAGCTACCAGTAATTTTGACTTCGGCTGTAAAGTCGCCTGACAGTTGATGGTAGTAAAAGTTGCCGTTATCGCGAATGAATCCGTAATGAGTTTGCCGCCAAAAGTCAGTCTTTGCCCCGGCGGTAATGTGGACAACATCGTTATCCTCATGCCATTGTAAAGGTTCGTTGTACCATTGCATTGTTTGCATCTCCTGCTAACTGCCTCCAATTCCGTGCAGTACCAAATCAGCCAAAAAATGAGATAACATAGCGTATTCTAATCCCCAACGCCAGTAAAGAAAACCAAAAGGAATTCCTAAGAGGGCATTGAGTGTAATGGTGCGAAGAATGACGATCGGGGTTAATGCCCAGACATTGGCAGCCGCAGGCAAATGACCCACACCAAACAGAATCGCCGCCGCCACAATTGCCAGCCAAAAAATCCATGTAGAGGGTTGCGGTTTGTCTCGCTCAAAAATCTTCCAAAGTAGCCACGCCATCAATGTCATACCGAACAGTCGCAGCAAGAGTTCTTCGGTGATGCCTCCGTAGAAGGAAGCTAATATGCGTTTCCAGAGAGCAATTTCTAGCGTTGTTGGAGTTGCCATTGGCGGCATCCAAGGTTGGAAAGCTAAACTCAATCCAATCAGGACGATTCCACCGATGCAGCCTACAATTAGCGCCGTGTTAAGGGCAGATTTAGATATTGGCGCGAAAGGCTGTCGATATACCAAAGCACGAGCTATGGGCGTATCAAGTCCGATCGAGTTACCGAGGCGAAGCCCAATCCAACAAAAGAGAATTAGAAAAATTCCGGTTTGCAGGGCGGAGGCGATCGCCAAAACAGGTAGCGGTGCAGGCAATTGACTTACTGCGGGATTGAGAGACAGGGCATAAGGGAACACCGCCAAGCTTCCCAAACTACCCAGAAACGCCCAGAACAATGCCAATCGGAAGTAATGATTTTTTGCAGTGTTAGCAGACATAATTTTTGAGAAAAAAACGAATCAATTACACTAAATCAGTCTTGAATATTTGAAACATTAAAGCTCGATCGCATTTATGCAATTTGTCTCAGGCGGAATATAGCCTCGGCTAAGGTGCTACAAAAGCTGGGAATGACGCAGGAAGGTAGCCAAAAACAGCGTGTTTTTCACCGAGGGCAGTTTGAAGAACTCGAGCTTTACGGTTTACTCAAGAAGCACAAGTGTTGAGTTTTGTTGCCAAACTTTACTTCATTGCCGATATTCCTCCTAAACCCCCTAAATTTATCCGGTAAAAATCAGTTTCTCTTTCCCAGTTTGAGGATAGTGCTTATCTAGTATATTTTTTCTGGGCGATGTATTATTTATTATTTTAGCATTCCATATTTACCAAAGTTGCTGTGCCAAGCTTCAAGACGCTTGGCTTCTGCTGCTTGATGGAGCAAATAAGTTTCAATTTCTTGGGTGTTGGCATGATAGTAGGTGAGTGCCGCGTAGACTTGGGCGAGGGTGAGATGTCGGATGCGATCGCAAATCTCTTCAGCATTCGATCCTCGCTTGTATCAGGTTACGATCCGGCGAACTGTAACGCCTTTACCGACGATGTGGGGACATCCACCATGCAGTCCGGGAGTGCGTGTAATGAGCGTACCAATGTCAATAGATACTGCTGTGGTCATAAATTTTATAATCTTAACTATACTCATAATAGATGAAAACCATAGAGAGGCGAACTGGTTATGAACTGGAAAGCACACATTCACTCAAATCCTAAAATTCTGCTTGGCAAGCCTATAATTAAGGGGACACGAATATCAGTGGAGTTCGTTCTAGGGCTATTTTCAGAAGGTTGGACGCACCAACAAATTCTAGAAAACTACCCAACGCTTAATGCTGAATCTCTACAAGCTGTGTTTGCTTTCGCGGCTGAGTGCCTCAAAGAAGACGTATTTTACACACCTTTACTCTTTGCTGAGGCAAGTTAATGGGGTTTCTAGCAAATGAAAACTTTCCACCCAGTGATTTAACCATTTGGACAGATGAAACTACCCAACGGAGACAAGGCACTGCTGGGCGACAAGCTTGAGCGATACTCACTTAATATGCAGCATCCCAAAGGAAAAGATAAAGCCATCCTATTTAGAAATCGATTGGGAATTACACTAGAAAACAAAGCTATTTTAGAAGTCGCTTTATTAGAATGTGCGGTCAATCAGGAGGCAGAAATTTATAAAACAGACAACTATGGAACCCAGTATGATATCAAATTTTTCATGACTACGGAAACCGGAAGCTCTTGGGTGCTGTCATGTTGGATGATTCGCACCGATGAAGACTTTCCCCGGCTAACTAATACCTATCCTGTCAATAAGTGAGGATACTGTGATGACGTTACACGAGTATGATGTTGTTGCCTTGACCGAAGAAATTCACGCAATCCATAAAGCAACCTCTCAGCCAATTTTGCTCCGACCGGGACAAGTTGGCACTATTCTCATGAGCTTTGAAGATCGCGCTTATCTAGTAGATTTTGCCGATGCTCAAGGTAATACCTATGCAATGGAAACCATTCCCTCCGAAAAACTCATGCAACTCGTTTATGAGCCACTTCCTGCCTATGCCTAGCCTGCAAATCATACTTTACAGAGTATTGAGCTGGAAGTGGCGATCGCAGAATTATATCGCGGTGTGAATTTCGAGCAATAAATGAGGTAAGCTAGAGACAAAGGTTTCAAACAATGCCAGCATCCGTTGCTTATCTGTTTGACAGAATCACAGTGAACCCAAGACAGTGTGGCGGTCGTCCCTGCATCCGGGGAATGCGGATTCGAGTCATCGATATCCTAGAGTTGTTGGCTGCAGGTTTGAGTTTTGAGCAAATTATCGAAGAATTGCCAGACTTGGGACTTGACGATCTCAAAGCTGCGCTGATGTATGCAGTCCAAAAACTCGACAAGTAAGAGGTATTTATATGCGAGGCACAGTTCTTAGTTTCTCGATTCAGGCAAATCAGGGATTCATTTCAGGCGACGATGGAAAAAGATATAACTTTGTGGGTTCAGACTGGAACTTGAGCAATACCCCTACTCAGGGAGTTAAAGTTGATTTTGATGTGGATGGCAATCGTGCTACTTCGATTTATGAAGATCCCAGTGCCGCAGTTTCAAATCAAACTATAAAATCTCGAACAACAACTGGTATCTTGGCTTTATTGCTAGGTGGTTTGGGAGTACATTTTTTCTATCTTGGAGCTTGGGGATGGGGGTTAGTCAGTGTACTATTGTCTTGGACTTACATTCCTCTAATTGCTGGCTTGATTATGGGTGTTCGCTATCTTTCGATAACAGATAAAGAATTTGAGAATAAAATCAAAAAGATGCAGGGCCCTTTCGGAACGATAGAGCTTTAATGGTAATCTCAGTTTTCTATTCATGGCAAAGTGAACATCCTGAGTGCGTTAACCACTACTTCATTCGAGATGCTCTGAAGGAGGCAATGAAGGTCATTCAACGAAAATTAGAACTTGAGGAACGACCAGAAGTAGATCACGATACAAAAGGAACACCAGGCCTGCCCGACATTGTACATACGATCTTTTCAAAGATCGAAATAAGTTCTGCTTTTGTAGCTGATGTGTCTTTTACTTCAGAGTCTACTAAAGGCAGACTTTGTGCGAATGCCAATGTTCTTATTGAACTTGGTTTTGCACTGCGCTCGCTTGGGGATGAGCGGCTAATCCTAGTAATGAATGACGCCTTTGGAAGCCCCAAAGATAATATGCCATTCAATCTTGCTCCTCGTCGTTGGCCAATCACTTATACTCTCGATCCTCATGCAGATAAGGAGACTCGCAAAAAGGTTTCTGGTGAGCTTAGCAGCAAGCTTGCTTATGCACTGGAGGTAATGGCAGACAGCGGTATTCTATTCTCGCCTCCTGCTACGAGTTCATCGATACGCTCCGATCGATTACTATTTGCAAAGTTTGTAGAGCAGTTCCCTTACAACAGCGACATGATCTACTTTCTTCGTGAGTATGATGTCGGAGACTCATTTCCTAGCAAATGGTTAGAAGAGATTGACCGTTTAACCCAAGAATGGAACGATGCGCTCCATGAATTTATAGACCCTACTCTTGAAGGTAAGCGAAAAGACTTCATTCAAAAACTTACCTCGTTCAAAAATGAACTATGGTCAAAGACTTGGAGATCGGAAGATCGTGAGTGTCTTTCTATGGAATCCTATAAATTTAAGGATGAAGATCCTCGTTGGGAGAAAATAGATGAACTAAATGCTATGGGAACAGAAGCACACGATGCACATCAAGCACTTGTTAGAGCTTGTAACGAAAGGTTTGGCCAGCCAGAAGCCAGTTAACACTTTATGGCAGCGGACTGTTGAATACCGCTTGTGCTATGTTGGATGCTATCTGCCGCCGCTGCATTTTGCCGTTAGGGCGCTAAATCGGAGTTGGGTAGTGGCTTGAATGTATCTATCCAATTCCAACTGACAGGCGAATGCCATGCAAGCCAAACTTCAAGAACAACTTTCTCCTGCTGATGCCGAAGTTATTTTGGGACGTTTGCCAGAACGAATTAAAGCGGCTCTAATTGCCCGTGCTGCGGAAATTGAATATCCGATCGCCATTTCGATCGCCATTTCGATCGCCAGTTTTCTCGACACAGAAGCATTAGGTTTCGTAGATTGCAAAGCAGGACGCGGGCAGTAAAACCGAGAAGAGGTGTCAAAGTTTAGGATATACTTCGTTAACGCACCCTACAAAAGCAGCGATCTATCTCTCTACCTCACGTTAAGCTAGAAACAGACAACAGAGAGCCAACCTACGCAAAAGGTTAATATCAATGGTTGCGATCGCCCAAAAAACCCTTTCCTTCGAGGAATTTCTCAACTGGGATGACGACTCCGGTAGGTCATTCGAGCTAGTCAATGGAGTTGCCATGCCCCTGAGTGAACCCACAGCCAAACATGAGGATGTCGTCGATGGTTTATGTCGTCTCTTGGTAGATCATTGCCAATCCTTGAACCTTCCCTACGTTCCCCGACAAAGTAAACAAGTCAGATTGAACGCTGCCCCGGGCGAAAGTGAATCGAGTCGTAAAGCCGACATTGTGGTGTTTGCCAAGGAAGAATGGGTCAGAATGCGTCAAAGTTCTGCCTCTGCTGCTGCTTATATTCCACCTCCCTTGGCGATCGAAGTTGTCAGTACGAATTGGCGGGATGATTACCGCATCAAATTGAATGAGTATGAAACTTTAGGAATCCTGGAGTATTGGATCGTTGATTATGCAGGGTTGGGAGGCGTTCAGTATATTGGTTCTCCAAAACAGTCTACCGTGACCATCAACCGCTTAATCGATGGTGAATATCAGGCACAGCGATATCAAGGAGAAGCCATTATTGTTTCTCCAACGTTCCCTCAGTTGGTATTAACCACCGCTCAAATCGTTGCGATGACAGAAGTTTAGCGTTTGCAAATTATTTGTAGGGTACTCTGTATTGCCCAAAAAATTATTAAGGTGCGATATACGCTACCAAGCTGATATTATCTAAAATCTCGGTCAAGACGAGAAGCTATGCGATCGCATATCCAGTATACTTTCGGACTTCCGGTGGATGGAAAGCCAGAACAATGTGGTCTTTGGGCACACCAGCCGCGACGAGTTCAACGGTGATGCCGTCTTCAATGCCATCATAGTGAATCCAAATTTTGTCTCCGATAATTTGGACATGGGTGACGCAACCGTGAACGCGCTTTTTACGATCCCAACCTTCATTGAAGAGTAGAAAATGAGTTCGATCGGCATCAATGATGACATATTGCTGAATGTCGCCATGACTATAAGAGATAGCAGCATGATCTTTAAGAATTTTCTCAATTGTATCTTGATAAAATTTTAGTCTATCCATTGAACAATCTCCTCTGTTTCTGAATCAAAAATAATCAGGTTAATCCTCTTTTTACGAAGTACCATTTGACATATCTCTTCTGAGAAAAAACCTGCAAATACGGTTTGGGCGATCGCTAGGTAAAGGACTCGTTCTGGATCTTCATCCTCCATAATCAGATAATACAAATCGTATTAACCGAGTGCCTTTTCTAACTCGCTTACAAGTGATGGATCGAGAAAGCTTTTGATTTCTACGGCAATTTTGCGCCCTTGCTTCTCGGCTGCGAAGAGCTTTTTTGCGCCCAAATCAACGTAGACTGAACGTCCGCCAACTCTGAGCTTGAAAGGATCGTTAGTAATTGTCCAACCGTCTTTGATGAGGGCGGTGCAGACAGTATCGTGATAAAAGTCTTTGGCAGGCATAGGGGCTGTTATGTTTATCTATCATATACCACATAAGTTCCGCAGAGGTTACGCGATCGCATATCCAGTGTACTCTCGGACTTCCGGTGGATGAAAAGCCAGAACAATCCGATCTTTGGGTACGCCAGAGGCGACGAGTTCACCAGTGATGCCGTCTTCAATACCATCATAATGAATCCAGATTTTGTCATTGCGAATTTCGGCATGAACCACATAGCCATGAACTCGCAGATGATTTTCCCAACCTTCATGTATCAGCATAAAATGGTTGCGATCGCGGCTGACCACCACATAGGTAATCACATCCCCATAAGTATAAGGAATATCCGCATAGTATTGGAGAATTTTCTCCAACGTCTCACGCCATTCGTCTACGGGTTGATTTGCGGTTGCCATTGGATAATCTCCTCCGTGTTTGAGTCAAAAACTATTGAAAGTTCGATCGCTACATCCTCAACGCCCTGCAAGAACGCCACCAACCTAGACTTCCAACCACCCAACCTACTGAAAAAGGTTTCAGACAATGGCATCATTTCCATTTCCCCCGCAATCTCTCAATGAGTGGTGCCCTCTCGACGAGGCGGGCCGCCGATCGTGGCTCACCTATGCCTCGCAACGTTTTTTCGACATCGGCGGTGTGTTAGTGTCAAAAGCTCCTGGTCGCGTAATCGTCCTCGATGGAAGCCTTTTCGATACACTTCTTGGCTTCTATTGTGCGATCGGGGAAGCCGTGAACGGGCCGGGTGGCTACTTCGGTAATTCGATGATGGCTTTCGATGACTGTCTCTTCAGAGGCTTCGGACTGGAATACCCGTACACCATCGTTTGGAGGGAGTCCCAGCGTTCCCAGTGCGTTCTCGATGTGCTAGCCCTGCTGAAATACCTTGACGACGAATGTTCCTGCGACTGGCCCTTTGAGCGTTTCGCAGACGACATAGGCTTGCGCGAACAAAGAAGAAGGGAGGTTCTCGCGGGCGATCAAACAATGTTCGACGAAATCGCAGAGACTATCCGAAGCGTTCCAGACCGTAATGGTGGATCGGTAACGCTTGTACTTGAGTAGGGTAAAGTCGCCATTAGATTAAGCCTATGGTAGTTCGCCAACGACAATGAACAATTAAAGCTGTAAAAGGGAGTTTAGACCAAATTAATTCGACTGAATTTGCGAATTCAAAACCTTAGAAATTCGATCGCGCGTTTCCTCCAAATGAGCTCGCGTATAAGCATCCGCATTCCGATCCAAATTCCGAATACTCTTGCTCAAACCCTCCCGCAACTGCCGCAACTCGTACCACGCCAAACTTCGCGCATCCTCTGGAACATTCGTTTTTCGCAGCACCATTCCGATCAAAATTGCTAAATGTTCCCGCTGCAAAGAACGCCGAAAAGTTGAAATTTGCATCTTCTTTTCCGGCTGCAAAACCTCTTGCCAAATATCCTTTTGCACAGTATCCAACACTTCCGGCAACCTCAAAGCAGTTTCTGGCGCCGATTTTAACTCCGCATCCCGCAGTCGCGCCAAGCGCACCGGCGATAGCAAAACCCGCAACACAAACCGCTGCAAAAAAGTAATTCGATCGCCGATCGGGTAATCTAGAGGAAACACCAAAGCCGGACTTCCCCAGTGTTCCCAGCGCGAAGGCGCCAATTTATTCAGCAACTCCGGCGCAAAACTAAACGCATCCGGCGCAAAAACGTACTTCTCTAATGTTGCTAAAGCTTCACGCTGCTGAGAAAGTTCGATCGGCACAAACGGCAACTTCGCATTAGTATCTCCAGGGCGAATCCGACTAAACGACTGTCCCCCCACATACAAAGTAGCATTCATCACTTGGTTGACATAATACCCGAACACCGAATCAAACATCACCCGCAGTTCGTTATAACCGTCTTCCCCAACCGGAATTCGCTTTTCCAAACGCTTCCACATCGCCCTAGCATTATCCAATTGCCATTGCGAATACCTCAGCATATTGGCGCTGAGATCAAAGGTATTTGCAGCGGGATCGAGATCGACAGAATCCTCATCCGGCGCGTAAGCTAATTGGGCTTGGGCCCCGCGGCTGGCAATTTGTTGCAGCGCTGGTAAGTCGCTGTTGGGGTTTACGCCGCCAATCACCTTGTAACCATACTCGATCGCCCAATCGTCATAAGGCCCTACAATCGTTGGAAAATAGTCGCCCTGCACAGTTCCCTGCGGTGCCAAATTAATCGGCACATAATCCATCACCGACGCTACCAAACCTTGCGTGCGAGTTACCTGAGTATTGTTCAAATCCTCCGGTTGCAACATCGTACTCCCGTGAAAATTGTGCCTCAAACCGAGAGTGTGACCGACTTCGTGCGCCGTCAAAGATCGGATATATTCATTAACATAATTATCAATCGTCCCACTGCTAGGCGCTGCATTTTCCAACAGATCGATCGACATTGCCCCCATCGCAAACTGGCGGCTCGATTCCAACCCAAAACACATATCCGAACTCGACATCAACCGCGATAAAGGCGAGCGCTTTTGCTCTTGGTATCTTTCTACCAAAGTCGGCAAATCATCAGCCATTCCACCTTGAGCATTTTCCCCGCTGCTTTTTCCTAAATCCCCATTTTCTAGCACATTCAAATAACGAGAATAGATCCCGAACTGACAGGGATTGGTATTAGAACCGTTTCGCCCTTGAAAACTCTTAGATAGCGATCGATTTTGTTCGACCAAAGACCCATAGCCCTGTTTGATTTCCCGGACAACATTAGCATCCAACAGAATGTCAGCATCCAAAATTTCCCCCGTCAAGGGGTTAGTACGAGACGGCCCGATGCCGGCAAACTGAGGCTCAAAAGAACTCGACCAGCGGATAGTATTGTAGCGAACGTCAGCCGGGTCCCATTTAGCATTGTCCGGCATTTGTTTGACCTGAATTGCCTCAGTAAAACCTGCCTTTTCAAAAGCTTTGTTCCACTCCAAAACGCCCTCACGAATTGCGTTTCGGTATTCGGTAGGCACATTATTTTCAATCCAAAAGACGATCGGCTGTACCGGCGGCGACATCGGCGCTGTCGGGATTTGCTTTTGCAAATGCCAGCGATTGATATAGCGCACAAAAGGCTCCCGGCTGCTCTTGTCAGAAAAGTCCTTATATGCTGTGAGAAAATAGCCCACTCGCTCGTCCGCAAGTCTGGGCCGGTAGCCGTTATTTAGCGGCACTTCCGAGAAACTGTAGTGAATGCGGAGGTTAAAAGCCCGACTGTCAGGAATCGAAGGTAAATAGTTAAGTTCACTGTCATTATCGCTAGAAAAACCATAGACAGAAGCAATCTCCACATTCAGCGGAAACGCTTTAACATCTTTAAAAGAAGACTTGTCTGCATCGATCGAGTAAGAAGAACCCAAAAGCATCGGCAAAATCGCTTTTACCCCTGGTAAATCGCGTTTTTCGCTCATCAGCAAATCGCCTAAATCGATCAGCAGAGTTTGTCTTTGCGGATCAATGCTTTTGAGAGGCAAAGAATAGAGAATCGAGTCGCTAAATCCCCGTGCTACCGAACCTGCTTGCGGGTCGCCCGGACTTGTGCGAAAATTTACATTTGGTATCACAAACTGCACGTTATTTTGGACGCGCCGCAGTTGAAACAAGAAATCGCCGATCGGCATTCCGCTCAAAATGCCCGCTTCCCCCAAACCAGATGCCAATGTCACAAAGCACAGGA
The DNA here is from genome assembly GCF_036705685.1 of Microcoleus sp. AT3-A2. Taxonomy (NCBI): domain Bacteria; kingdom Bacillati; phylum Cyanobacteriota; class Cyanophyceae; order Oscillatoriales; family Microcoleaceae; genus Microcoleus; species Microcoleus sp. AT3-A2. Next base: position 10,433 of record NZ_JAUBVF010000013.1, on the reverse strand, counting down.
ACTTTTTGTCGAGTTGTTGCGGTTTAATTTCCAGATATACTTTATCAGTTGCTTGATTGCGGTAAAGAGTAAATAGTCCCTCTAACTTTTTCGCGTCTTTGACAACCTCTTCAAATGGTGCCAGACTTTGCTGTTCGCTACTTTGTTCGTTGCTGGGCGGCCCAGATGATAAAGCTACAGGTAAGAAGAAACCTTTATACAAACTGAAACATAAAAATGCTAAAGATAATATAAAAAATATCAAAGGCAGATTTTTTCTCGAAATTTTTATCTGTTGATTTTTGCTATTTTCAGGAAATATCAATCTTTTCATTTTCAGTATCCAGCCGCAGGAAAGAATAGTTTTGAGATAGTCACGCCACACTCGCAACGTTCGCATCATTTAACTTCTAAAATAACTCACAACTCAAAATTCAAAACTATTGTTTCGCTGGCCAGGGAATCATGGGATCTTGAGCCAACCGCTTAGAAACTGCAACAGCACCGTAACGGTTGAGGTGGCTGGGGTCGGAAAAAGATTCTCGCGCCTGGGGCCACAATAAACTCTTATCTAGGAAAATTAGTCCGCTTTGAGCTGATAATTCTTGCATATATTGCCGGAATTCTTGTTCGTAACCTGTCCGCACCGGGTCTAAATAATCTTCAGTCAGAGGCATATTTACAAACACGAGATTGATGTTGCGAACCTTGGTAAATTCGATCAGATTTTTGAGTGCTAGAGCTTGTTCGCCTACCAATTTAAAATTTTGATAGTCGGAGTCGTAATAACCAGATACTTTGGGGTGCTTCTGAAAGTAAGTTTCGGGATTGAAGCGTATATCGATCGGCAAAAAGCCATTTGGTTGATACTCGCTAACTGGTTTACTCGCAGCAGTGGGCTGAACGTTTTCAGTTGTTTGTTCACCCAGGGCTGCGGTTTGGGGGCTGTCGGTGGCAACAGGGGCTAATGAGGGATTAACGATCGATCGCAAAAACCCTTTAAGTCGATCGCGCTTTTTGTAAGTTGCAGAACCCTCCACCAACTTTTGACTCACCACTTGCTGAACATTAGCTTGAGCTTGTCCCAAATTGTTCACCAATTCAGTCGCAGTCGCCACCGGATTGTTGGCGCTTTCTTTCGATGTTTCGGATTCTAATTGATTGGTGGGGATCAGAAAACTACCCCGGCTCAATTGCCTGTAACCTTCCGAAGAAGCGATCGCACTAAAAGTCAAATCCGGCCGCCCGCTGTTGAGAGCCCTCGCCCCGTCAGCCAACACCAGCAATTTTGGCAGTTGTTGCGGCGGCAAAATCCGGCGGATGAGCGAATCTACAACCTGGAGAGTAGCTCCATTAACCCCAAAATTATAAGCCCTCAGCCCCGGATAGCCCGACTCTGCCAAAGCTGTTTCCAAAACCGCCGGGTCGATGCCCCGCAGCGCCCTGGAACTACCGACAATTAAAATATCCGGTGGTTTTTTGTGCAGGTGGATGTACTCTTGATAGCGCGCTATCTGGTCGTCAAGCTGCTCACTCCTCAAAGTCGGGAACACCGGAGGAGCAGAAACATCAGCTACAGGAACGCTAGTATTTCCCGGTTTCGTAAACCCAGATCCATTGAAAGCCTCTTGCTGGTTGGCGGACGGCGACGGCTGCAAGGGAATTTGAGGCAAATTCACCTCCCCAGAAGGGGGAACGGGGTTCGCGGTTTCCTTCGGCAGTCTGGCTGTAACGTCGCCTAAAGCCTTGGAAGCTGAATTTTGACAATTTGGCCCGCTGCAAACTTCGGAGGCGCTAGGAGCTTGACTGACCGTCGCAGATTGCAGAAATTGACCGAGGAGCCAATCGGTATTGAAAGTCAGCAGACAGCCGGCGATCGCCCAAATCAAAGCCATTCCCGCCGCGCGATCGGCTCTCACGCCCCCCGGCGCAGCAGCATTTGTTGACAAACCATCGTTGGGAACAAAAAAACCCGAAGCGACAAGCGGTTGCACCGCAGCTTGAACTAACTGCTCGCCCAGATTGTATCCGGGGAGTCTGATTTTGAAGCGGGGCCGCCAGGAGTTTGGCGTCGGAGCATCGAACACCAAATTGTCGCCCAAACCCGAAAAACTCCCATCCTCCGCCGGCGCAAACTCCGGCACCGGTTCCTTTTCCAACACAGCCCCTTGGGAGGGAGCCGGTGCGGGTGCCGTCGCTGATTCTTCGTCAACCGCCGTTCTGAGGTCTATTGCGTAGCGCCACAGGGGAAGTTTCTGGCCTGCGCGCCGTCCGTAGACTCGCACCCCTACCACTCCCGGAATTTGTAAGTGTCGCAAAAACTTCGCCACCGGCGGGCCTACCTTCGACTGAGAAGGGCAAGTCAGAGCTTCAGTCATGACGTGCAGCACGTCGGCTTTTTGCAGCACGACAGCGCGAATCCCTCCTGTTTCCAGCTTGCGTCTGAGATTGGGGTTGAGCAACCTGTTCAATAAAAAAGTCAAAGCCAATTGGTCGCCCTCGATCGCCAGCGTTCTAGCGTTCGCAGCTAAGTCGGGGTGGTGGGCGGCAGGCAAGTCCACCCAGTCTATCCACACCGGGGACTCCGGCGCCGCCTGAGAGTCCTTGGCTGGTTCTACGCCGTAGATTGTAGCTGCGCGGATGCCTTGGGGCGCAAATGAGGCTAACAAAGGGGCGATCGCGTCGGTGGTTTGCTGCTTGTCGGGGTATTCTTGCCGTTTAGGCTTTTGTCCTTTTTTGGCAGTTTTGCTGCAAAACAGGTGGAGGGTTGCTTCTTTGAGGGTAGCCCGCACTTCGACTCTCGATGCAGCCAAGTGTTGATTTAGCAGTTTGGCGATCGACTGTACGTCTCCCCATCTGGCCCATTCCTTGAGAATTTTGTCCGGCGAAGTCAAATCCACCCGCAGCAGCCAGTCCGGTTTCGCTTCGCCGCTGACTTGGCTGGCGATCACGGCTTCCCGGAAATCCTCTAGTTGCAGTTTCCGCAGCCTGCCGGCGATGGGTTCTGCCAGCAAGGAGGGGTCGGGGCTGTAAGCTGACTCGCACAGCACCAGCAGTCGGCGTTCCTTGGGCTTGATATTTTCCGGCCCATTCACCGGCAGGGTTTCTCGGTTGCTTTTGAGTTCTTTTTCGCGAATGCTGACTTTCACAGAAACTCCCATCGGCCCGAGGATTTCGCTGAGATAGCTGGCGATCGCATCTGGATAGCCCCGGCGCGCCAACGTTTCCGGCGAAACCGTCAATGTTCCATCTCGATCGCCCTCGCCTGAGTCAGCTTCCGGGGATTGAATCAAAGCCACTGCGCCACGGTTCGCTTTCTGCTGCGGGGGAACGGCGGAACCGACAACTTCCCGCATCGCAGCAGCCGAAGTGTCGATCGTCACGGGGGAAGTTTCAAAAGATTCTGGGTATTGAATGCGGGAGGCGATGGGCAGACTTTCGGCGTCAAAATCCAGTTCTTCCCGTACTTGCGGCGGGTGGGCTGCTGTTTCTATCGGTTTTGGTGTCTGTTTGAGTTTCTGGTTGTCATTCTTAAATTTGCCGAAAAATCCGCCTCTTTTAGGGCTTGCTGGCGGTTCGTCGGGGGAAGTCGCTGGCGGCGGCACTTCGGCAACTTTTGGTTCCGGTTGCTGTGGCTGTTGCTGTCGCTTGGGACTGCTGCAATCGAGCCGGACTGTCCAGTCATTTTGTCGGGAACCGATTTTGCGGCCGCACAGAAACAACTGGTAAATTTTAGGTCGATCGGGCAGTAGTCGCGTTAAATCAGTGTGTTCTAGGGCGTTGGTGAATCTCGCCGTCACCAATTCTTGAGACGGACACTGCGCTGCTTCGCACAAAATGTGCAGGTGATTTCCCCGCAAACGCGCTTGTACTTGAACTTCGGGAAGCCCTAAAGCTTCCCCGGCCCACTGCGACGCGCTCGATCGATTGTCTGCCAATATGCTCCCGTTCGCATTCAACATGAAACTCTAAATTTTGCCAAAGCTGGTTTTGTTTTCTAGAAATAGCACAGTTACAGATTTTACAGACAATTATTTGATTTGCCGAGCCTAACCGTTTTGTCTGGTTTAAGCCATGCTGGACTTAGTGTCTTGCCTTGTATCCCCTCGCCTTCGAGCCGTTGGGGAATATTTTTTTGATAATACCTCGACATTTTGGCACAGATAGGTTCAAATTAAGCCTAGCAAGAAGTTATTCGTTATTAGTCATATCGTTTCCGTTTGCATCCGAATAATAATTAGACCTATCTCATAATTCTTGTGGAACAGGCAGGATGCCTGTTCCAGACTGGCTTTTCTGGAAATGTCTATTATTTTCCGACTGTAGTGCTGGGGTTTCGTTGGCCTACGCGGAGAGAGTCGCACGATCGATCGCATCCGTAAACCGGGATTATCTCGATTTTATACAAAACGTTTTTTCCGAGCGCCAGCTTAATATCTCGCGAGAAGATATGTATAGGCTTGGCTACACGAGGACGATCGCTTGCAGGATATCCTTCGGATGTCACCTGATTTGATATCAGAACTCATTAGTCCGAAGGCTGCTGTCAAGATGATTATTTGCCTTGTAAACTGAGGATTACGGATTGACACAGGAGGAATTTATGCCGTCGGAAAACCAAGACTTGCTCAAAACTCAAACATCTAACAGTCCAAAGTTGCCAGTTCCCTCAGACATTTTATTGAGCTTCGTCGCCTTACCAATGCTGGGCGGGTTGGTGGTGGCTAAAGCTGCTGCTGAGTTTGTTGCGTCGATCGGCGTTGAAAGCGAAGAAGTCTTTCGGGGTTCGCGCCTTCCCGTACTCAACTTTCCTCAATCACAGGATTAGAAAGCTCAAGGAAGGATGCTGCAGCTAGAAGTTAAATTTTTTGACCCCGCCCAAAAACGGATACGGTGCCACGTACTCCTGTCAGGGAAAGATAAAAATTTTCGACCCTAGTTCAACATCCCAGATTTATCTTTGGAGGAAATCTCAAATTGTTCGACTTAGCGCGACTCAACTGACCGCTGGCCGATCGTCTCACGCCGATCGTCTAAAATCTAAAATCGCAAGTCAAGTGATATGAAAGCTTGACAATACGTACAATCTGTGCTCTAAGAATTAATCTCTCCTTATACTTTGTACATAAGTGCCTTCTACTTTCTACGTTGCAAGAAGTTGTCTCAAATTTGACTGCAAACAAAAGTGTTTTAGGCGAAACTAAACCATACAATTTTCTAGACACCCGCAGCTATTGAGGAACAGCCCGATGAGTTCAGTCCTCCAGTCTTCAGAACAGGCTATTGATGCAACATCTATTTCCCCTTTTCCCGCTTACTCAAAATCAGACCTGTTTCTGCGAAATCGCCTCAAAGTAGTAGAGGACTTGTGGGAATCGGTGCTGCGACAGGAGTGCGGGCAGGAATTGGTGGATTTGCTCCAACAAATGCGATCGGTCAATTCCGCCGAGGGACAAGCCACTCACTTTCGCGAGTCGAATGTCGTACAGCTAATCGAAAAGCTCGATCTCAACGCTGCCATCCGCGCCGCTAGGGCTTTTGCACTGTATTTTCAGTTGATCAACATTGTCGAACAGCACTACGAACAGCGAGACCAACAGCTAGCTTACGCTAGCAGCAACGACGCTGGGGGGCGGATGTTTTCTAAGCTGCCAGGACAAGCAACGGATGCCCCCGATCGCCCCCGGCATAGGGAAGGCCCAAGCCCCACCCAAACAGCTTTGAGCAATGCAGACAGCAGTGAGACGATCGCCCGAGATGCCGGCACTTTTCACCAACTCTTCCCGATGCTGCTGCGCTTGAACGTGCCAAGCCAGCAAATCCAGCGGTTGATCGATCAGTTAGACATCCGCTTGGTATTCACCGCTCACCCGACAGAAATTGTCCGCCACACGATCCGCACCAAGCAGCGGCGAATGGCGAAGATTCTCCAACAGCTAGACCAAGTTGACGAGAAATTTCAGGTGCTCGGAACCGACTCTCAAAGCCCCTACCCGGTGTCTTGCTGGGAAGCGGCGGCTCTCCAAGAGCAACTGATGGAAGAAATTCGCCTCTGGTGGCGCACTGACGAACTGCACCAGTTCAAGCCGACTGTACTTGACGAGGTGGAGTACACTCTCCACTACTTCGATGAAGTTCTGTTTGATGCTATTCCCGAACTCTACCACCGATTAAAGCAAGCTCTGCACGCTTCTTATCCTTATCTGAAACCGCCGAGTTACAATTTTTGCAAGTTCGGTTCTTGGGTGGGATCGGACAGGGACGGCAATCCTTCTGTGACTCCGAAAGTTACTTGGCAAACGGCTTGCTATCAGCGCCACTTAGTGCTAGAAAAGTACATCAGCGCGGTGAAGCGGCTGAACGAACTTTTGAGTTTGTCGCTGCACTGGAGCGACGTACTGCCGGAATTGCTGGAATCTCTCGATCGCGATAAATCGGAATTCCCAGAGGTTTACGAGCAGTGGGCAATCCGCTACCGCCAAGAACCTTATCGGTTGAAGCTGGCCTACGTGCTCCAGCGGCTGGAAAATACGCGCGATCGTAATTGGCGGCTCTACAAAGGAGACGAGTTGCAGCGGGAACGCGAAGCTTTGTCAGAACATCCCGGAATGACCGGCCTTTATCGATCGGGCGCTGAGTTTTTAGCCGAGCTGCAGCTCATCGATCACAATTTAGTGGAAACAGGTTTGAGCTGTCGAGACTTGGAAAATCTGCTCTGCCAAGTAGAAATTTACGGGTTTAATTTGGCTTACCTAGATATCCGCCAAGAGTCAACAGTACACTCGGATGCTTTGAGCGAAATTGCTGAATACTTGCAAATTTTGCCAAAGCCTTACAATCAAATGTCGGAATGCGATCGAATTATTTGGCTGGCAACGGAACTGCAAACTCGTCGCCCTTTAATTCCAGCAGAATTGCCATTTTCTCCCAAAACTTGCGAGACGATCAATACCTTCCGAATATTGCGACAAATGCAGCAGGAGTTTGGTCGGGAAATTTGCGAAACTTACATCATCAGCATGAGCCACGATGTCAGCGATTTGCTGGCGGTTTTGCTGTTAGCAAAAGAAGCGGGACTTTACGATCCGGCGACCGGAGTTAGCAGTATTCAAGTAGTTCCCCTGTTTGAAACGGTGGAAGATTTGAAAAAAGCGCCGGAAGTAATGCAAAAAATCTTTGATCTGCCGCTTTATCGCGCTTTGCTAGCAGGAGGATACGCGCAGGAAATAGCGGGAAAAAGCAAAGAAAATATCCAATGTCCAATCGAAACTCTCAAATTGCAAGAGGTGATGCTAGGCTATTCGGACAGCAATAAAGATTCTGGTTTTCTCAGCAGCAATTGGGAAATCCACAAAGCTCAAAAGGCTTTGCAAATGGTTGCGGAAAAACACGGTGTGGAGTTGCGAATTTTTCACGGCCGAGGCGGTTCTGTAGGGCGCGGCGGCGGGCCTGCTTACAAGGCAATTTTGGCTCAGCCTGGAAAGAGTATTAGCGGGCGAATTAAGATTACCGAACAAGGCGAGGTTTTGGCTTCTAAATATTCTTTGCCGGAGTTGGCGCTTTACAATTTGGAAACTGTGGCGGCTGCGGTAATTCAAGCTAGTTTGCTGCACACGGGTTTTGATGGCATCGACCCTTGGAATGAGATTATGGAGGAGTTGTCGGTGAAATCGCGATCGCACTACCGCCATTTAATCTACGAACAGCCGGATTTAGTCGATTTCTTCCACCAAGTTACCCCGATTCAAGAAATCAGCCAGTTGCAAATTAGTTCTCGCCCCGCCCGTCGCGGTGGCAAAAAAGACATCAGCGGTTTGCGAGCAATTCCGTGGGTGTTTAGCTGGACTCAAAGCCGCTTTTTGCTGCCTTCTTGGTACGGTGTCGGCACAGCTTTGCAAGAGTTTTTGCTGGAGGAACCGGAAGAACACATGAAACTTTTGCAGTATTTCTACTTGAAATGGCCATTTTTTAGAATGGTAATTTCTAAGGTGGAAATGACTTTATCTAAGGTGGATTTGCAGATTGCAGAACACTACGTCCAGGAGTTAGCTTTGCCTGCTGATAAGGAGCGTTTTAAGGCTTTATTCGATCAAATTGCTGCCGAATTTCACTTGATTCGCGATTTGGTTTTAACGATTACCGGACACCAACGTTTGTTGGACGGAGATCCATCGCTGCAGCGATCGGTGCAGTTGCGAAATGCGACGATTGTGCCTTTGGGGTTGTTGCAGGTTTCGCTGCTGAAACGCTTGCGGCAGCACGGTAGTGGCGGGGTTCCGGGGGTGATTCACTCCCGTTACAGCAAGGGTGAATTGTTGCGGGGAGCTCTGCTGACGATTAATGGTATTGCTGCGGGGATGCGGAATACCGGCTAGGCAAATAGTTTTGAGTTTTGAATTAGTGGTAAGGTGCGCGATGGAGCACCTTACTACTGGTAGTTTCAGAATTCGCGCGATCGCCCATTGTAGTCACAGCCATAGGAAACTGTTCGCTATCCTAGCTGAGATTTTTTTATGTCTAAACGCAAACAGTCTGAAGGTTGTCGCCCGATGCTGCGGCGCACTTTTTTATTTTTAACGGGCATAGCTTTGGCGCGGGTTGCGGCTGACTATTTTACGATCGCCCAAAACCGAGATAGTTTCTTGACTCTCGCGGGTCAACTGTGGCAAAAGTCACTCGCTTTTTTATCAAGTATACAATCAAATCAAACTCCTGAATCTCTCCCTAGCAATCCCATTGTAAAATCGGGAAAAACCAATCAACCTCTGCCGAGTAATCCTATTGTAAAATCGTCAGAAAATTCTCCTGCTGCGCCGCCGTCTCAACCTAAAATTATCAGACGTTCCGCTAAGCAAGCAAAACCCGTACAACTAGACCGCCAAAATGTAGCTGGCGCAAGTTTTTATCTTACAACTATTGACCTCGCAGACCCAGAAATTTATATCACAATTGGGTTAGCTAATAATGCAGATTTTGCAAATACTTCTAAAGTAACGCGGGGCGACGAGCCTTTTGAAAATATGGTGTCGCGTTACCGGGCTGCTGTTGTTGCTAACGGGACTTTTTTTGGTAAAGATGAGCAGAAATCTGTGCTGGGAAATATGGTGTCGGCGGGTAAGTTTCTGAAATACAGCCGATGGGAAAATTACGGCACGACTTTGGGGATTAAAGCCGGGAATCAATTGGAAATGGTGACGGCTAGAATCGAAGGTAAGCCGGATTGGAGTCAACATTGGTTTTCTCTGACTTGCGGGCCGAGATTGGTTAAAGGGGGGAAAGTTTGGCTGTCTCCTTTATCGGAAGGTTTTAAAGATTCTCATGTTTTGGGGGTGGGTTCGAGAACGGCGATCGGCTTTCCGGCTTCGAGAGATAAGTTATTTTTGGTGACTTTTCTTGATAGTTTGTCTTTGGAAGCAGAAGCTAAGGTTATGCAGAGGATCGGCTGTTTTGAAGCGATGAATTTGGACGGGGGCGCTTCGGTGGGTTTGGATCATCAAGGGCAGATTTTATTGCCGCCGGGACGGAATTTGACGAATGTCCTGGTGGTTTACGATCGCGAATATCCAGCGCCGGCTCAGTTAAAGCAGTCTTGGGAACGCTTTCAAAAGGGATCTCGACCAACGCCGGACAAATCAGTGTTTTTTGATTGATCTAGCAGAAGGAAGTTCGGCAACGCGCAGTGAATCGGGATGTAACGGATCGAAGAAAGAACCAAGAAGGAAGAAGGAATCGAGGGAGCATACCGATTTTGGGTAGTGCTCCCGAGGGAGGGTTGGCTCACAGTGAATAATTTGCTTATTTTTGCTTATATATGTTACTATTTGCTCTATGGCATACATACCACTGAGAAAAGCGGTCGAATTTCTGGGCTTGCATCCACATACCTTAAGAAAATATGCAGATGAAGGGAAGATCAAGAGCATCAAAAACGAGGCAGGGCAACGACTCTACGATGTCGAGTCATACCAGCGCGGTGCAATTAGAACTACCCTTGTTTGCTACTGTCGCGTCAGTTCCCCAAAACAGCGAGACGATCTCGCCCGACAAGTTGAATTCATGCGACAACAGTACCCAGACGCCGAAATCATCCAAGATATCGGGTCAGGACTCAACTTTAAAAGAAAGGGACTGCAAGCCCTACTGGTCAGATTTATGCGCGGCGAACAGCTCACGATTGTTGTTGCCTGTCGCGACAGGTTATGTAGATTTGGATTTGAATTATTCGAGTTCATGGCCGAGCAAAACGGTGGACAAATCGTGGTTCTTGACCGAACAGTTCACTGCCCAGAAACCGAACTCACAAGCGATCTTCTTGCCATCCTTCATGTCTTCAGTTGCAGAATGCACGGACTCAGAAGTTACAGCAAGAAGATCAAGCAGGGTAAACGCATCTTAACTTTAACGCAAAATATGCTACAGTTAAATCCGACTAAATTTTAGTGTAGTTTATTCAT
>NZ_JAUBVF010000156.1:0-1497 GCF_036705685.1 Microcoleus sp. AT3-A2 | reverse complement strand
CTGGAGTTTAGACTAAGCACAAATTGACTCAGCCTGAGCTGAGTGGAAAAAATGGTTAATCAGCGAGAGGTTCTCAAGGTTAACTTACCAATTTTGTGGATTTTTGGAACCGACCTTTACCCTTTTTGACCACAGGATAGCGGCATCTTCGGGTGCGAGGTTTTCCCGTTTGCCATCCATCCGAGTTTCCTCGACGTTTGGGAGCAACAGTGGGAGTTCCAATCTTGATTAAAAGTGGAAGCATTGATTGTGCAACCCTTCCAGGGGTCAATTCAGACAGAGACTTTTGCCAGGGCAAACGAATTTCTCTGACGACATCTTTAGCTAACCATAATTGCCAGGTTAGTAAAGGCATCAAATCACTCCATCGAGAGCACTGTTCTGGGGTACTCAACTTCGGCACAGTCCAATGTAAGGTTTGTTTAACTAACCGATACCAATGCTCGATGGTAAAACGACGCAGATATAGTTGCCAAATTTCAGCCAGAGATGGCATTTGGATACCAACCCACACTAACCATAAAGGTTGACTATTTAATCGACCCGTTACAGTTTCTAAACGTTCGACTAAAATTAGAGTCATTGGATGTTTGGGACTGCCTCGAAAGTGCAAGTCATCCCATTTTCTTAACCGAATTTTTCCGAGTTTTGGCTCCACAGATTCCAGAGTTTGTTCGGGTTCCCACCAGCTTTGAGTGTCGTTAAGCTTAAACTGGTTCCCATGAATTCTTGGTCTTCCTTTACCACTATAAGATAGAGGTGCTGACCACAAACAACGATTAGAACGAATACGCATCACTTTATCGGCGGCGATGGCTGCGGTTGCTTTAACCAGAGGCGCACACCCATACTCACTGTCAAATAAAACAATCGGTCTATTCTGAAGATATTGGCACACTTGCGCCAATTGTTGAGCGCCTTTAACGATTGGGTTGTCCCAACTCGTAATACGTTCGTGTCTCAAGGGCAGCGCCCAACTGCCACTACTTTCAGGTATCCAGGCAATCGTACTATATCCTTGACCGATGCCGACAGGTATGCCGTGAGGTAAGGCCGTGGGTTGATGTTCATAGGTGCGTTCTTTGAGGGTAGGTGCATGGGGTCTTAACCACGCTGTATGATCGATCGCCAATACTGGACGTTCTACTTGTGACATCTGTTGGATGTACAGTTGCATCAACTTTTCTCGGTCTGGGCTACAATCTTGCAGGGCTTCGTAGACGCTTGACCATTCACGTCGAAATAAAGGACTGAGGGCAAAATCTCCTAAACATGAGACGTGGCGGGTCGTCATCGCTGCATCTACCAGCTCAAAGGTGGCATCTTTGGCATTGCCGAGGCATTCATAAGCTAGTTGACGAAATTCCTGTAATTGTTCTAACTTCATGGCAGGTAGATTTGAGATTTTTAGCTGAATACTCAATCTTCTACCCTGATGCTGTCTGTTGAAACTATCGCAGGCAGTTTTTTTTTCAAATTGCAAGTCTCCGAAAACGT